>QHBQ01000424.1:0-2238 GCA_003243865.1 Candidatus Chloroheliales bacterium
CCCGCTCTGCGCCTGCGCCCGCTGCCTGCTTTGTGGTATCCGATGCTAGCATAGTTCCCCCAACCCAACAAAAAGGCCCGAAACTCAAATCGGGCATAAATGACGCGCAGTGTATTATACCACTTGACGGTCAAAGATAGGAAGGATTATAATGAGACATGATCCCACCGTTTGCAGCCGACGGCAACCTGCCGCCCGGTATTCACTGGGCCACGTGGGAGGAAGTGGCTAGTAGATTTGGCACCAACCACCACCGCCGCAGATTGCTCAAAGGGCTGGAGCGGGCGCTAAAGGCGCTGAAGCGGGCAAACTGTCCTACCGTCTATCTAAATGGTAGCTTCGTCACTGCCAGAGCAGATCCCAGCGACTACGATGTTACCTGGGAGATGGAAGGCTTTGACGTGACAAAGCTGGATCCGGTGTTTTCTGACTTTGATCGGGACTGTGCAGCGTAGAAAGAGAAATATGGCGGAGAGTTCTACCCAGTCATTGCCAGCGACACTACTGTGCGCCGCAACTTTCTCGGATTCTTCCAGCGCGACAAAGACACGCTTCAGCCAAAAGGGATTGTGGCGATAGATCTGAGAGGGATAAAATGATTAAGAATGAAGAGTCATACCAAGCCACCAAGGAGTGGATCATCTGTTTCGGGGAGCAGCTTGCCACTCCATTGCCAGAGAACGATCCAATTGACCCTCGCGCGCGTCAGATTCAACGCGATGCCATTAAATCCATGATCGAAAACCTTCGCGCTCAAGTTGCCGAGTACGAGGCACGCCAGCAGCAATTGCAGCCAGCAGGTCGAGGGTAGCGCTAGCTTGCTACCCTCCTGCACACAGGCAGATTAAATGTACTCTGTACCCCGGCGGCGCGATCATCCTTCGCGCCGCCGCACGATTGTCGGAGGCAAAAACGGAAAGGCCTCGAACAGTCCTTGCGGAGCATCCGAAGCCTTTCTCTGTACGAAGGCATTGCTGCCGTCGCGATGCTATCTTATCACCATTCCTGAATCCTGTCAAGAGGGTTTTCCACAATTTTGCCAGAAATCGCTGAAAATGATATGGGGTGGGGGCAGCTCGCCCCACCCCATCTGGTTGCTTGCTGAGTCGTTTAGCCGTTGGTGCCGTTGCCAGGGTTGCCATTGCCGGGATTGCTGTTGCCAGGGCCACCGAAGCCGCGATGACCGAAGCCGCCAGGACCAAAGCCGAAGCCAAAGCCCTTCTTGGTAAAGTCAGCGCTTTGGATGCGCTGGATGATGCTATCCTCCTGCGCCTGGGTCAGAGTGCCGTTCTTCACTGCTGTATCGAGCGTCGGCTTGATGGCGTTGATGATGGCGGTCTTCAGGTCGGCCACGCTGACGTTCTTGCTCTTGGCGATGTCGGCGAGCGTCTGGCCGCTCTTCAGATCAGTCATCAGCTCACTGGTGGTGATGCCGAGCTTGGTGGCAACTGCCTGGATTGCCTGTTGCATGACCTGTCCGATCACGGGTGCGCCCTTGCCTGGGCCGCCCATCATCCCACCTTTGCCCATCGGACCGAAGCCCCGACCGAAGCCCTCGAAGCCATAGCGCCCGTTCTGGGCCATCTGGTCAATGCGCTGGTTGAGGCTATCTGCCTGCGCTTGGGTCAGCTTGCCGTCCTTGACCGCCTGGGTGATGGTATCCTTGGCTGCCTGTACCATGCTCTGGGTCAGCTTGTCCTTGCTCACACCGAGGTTGTTGGCGAGGTTCTGAAGATAAATGTTGTAGTAGGTATTGGTGTCGGTTATCGGCTTGCTCGTGCTAGTGCCAGGGGTGGCGTTTGCCTGGGCAGCGACGTTCTGGGCCTGAGTAACAGCGTTCTGCGGCTGAGATGCAGCCGCGGAGCTGCCACCAATCTGCGCCGCGGCGATGACTACCAGTGAAACCAGCAGGATCGCTGCGGCGATCGAGCCGAGGATAACTGTGCGATTAAACTTGTTCATTTCCCTATGCCTCCTCATTGGCGTTGGTATCTTGGGCAACCCGCCGTCGTGGGCCGAGGTTGCGCTTATCTGACTGATTGGTGAGCGCATATCGCAGTCTCTATCTTATTATACACCGTGCGGCGGCACTTGTTTCGCATTTGGCCTTACTCTAATCTTTCTTTAATTTGCTACTCCAGGTCATGGTTGCGGCTGCCAAAAACAGAAAGGCCTCGAACAGTCCTTGCGGAGCATCCGAAGCCTTCCTCTTAACGAAAGCATTGCTGCTGTCGTGAC
>QHBQ01000424.1:2293-5788 GCA_003243865.1 Candidatus Chloroheliales bacterium
CGCATAATTCATAATCATCCCACCGCCGTATCTTGGGTGGCAAACTCATCGGCCCTTATCTGGGTGCCAGGCTTGAGGCCAGCGCTGGGGGTGGCGAGGCGTTCGAGCAGGCGGAAGAGCAGATCAACGCTGATTGAGAGCAGGGCAATCATCACCGCGCCCGCCAGGATTTTGTCGTTGTTGCGCTCACCAACACCGTTGAGCAGCAGTTGACCGAGGCCGCCCGCACCGATCCAAGCGGCGATGGTGCCGATGCCGATGATCAGCAGCGCGGCGATGCGGATACCGGCAACGATGATCGGCAGGGCGAGCGGCAATTCCACCATCCACAGCCGTTGCCAGCCACTCATCCCCATCCCGCGCGCCGCCTCCTTGATGGCGGGGTCAATCTGATCGAAACCGAGCGCCACGTTGCGCACCAGGCTCAGTTGCGAGTAGGCAACCAGCACGCTGATGGCGGGAACGAAGCCGAGGCCCAGGAATGGCACGAGCATGGCAAACAGCGCCAGGCTGGGCATGGTGTAGATGATACCCAGCAGCGCCAGAATGGGGGTGGACAGCGGCTTGACCCGGCTGATCAGCAGGCCCAGCGGCAGGGCGATAATCAGAGCGATGATCAGCGAGTAGGCGGTTAGTTGCAAGTGTTGAAACAGACGCGAACTGACCTCACCGAAGTTGTTGAAGATGTAATCCACGCTTCGCTCCCTCAGCCAGCCTCTCCCAGAGGGAGAGGGGAAAAAGGATAGCCTCTCCCAGAGGGAGAGGGGAAAACGGATGGCCCTCAGCCGGCCTCTGCCAGAGGGGGAGGGGAAATATGGTCGGCGCTGGTTAGCTGGCGCAAGGCGGCGAGCGTTATTTGTCCGTGCGGATTACCCTCATCGTCCACCACCCGCAGCACATCGCTGCCGCTGGTCAAAATCAGGCCGAGGGCATGGCGCAGGTCGTCATGCAGGCTGATGGTTAGCGCATGGCTGGCGGCAAGCGGGCTGGTGAGCGGTTCAAGCACGTCGTCAACCCCCAGCAGGCTGAGGCGGCGCAGCACGTCTTCGGCGCCGACTAGCTGACTGACGAATTGGTTGGCGGGGCGGGTGAGGATGTTAAGGGGGGTGTCGTATTGCACCACCGCGCCGTCCTGCATAATCACGATCTCGTCGGCGAGGCGCAGCGCCTCCTCGACATCATGGGTGACGAACAGGATGGTTTTGCGCACAGTGCGTTGGATGCGCAGCAGTTCGTCTTGCAGGCGGGTGCGGGTGATGCTGTCAATCGCGGCGAACGGCTCGTCCATCAGCAGGGTGGATGGATCAGCGGCCATCGCCCGCGCGATACCGACTCGCTGCTGCTGCCCGCCCGATAGCTGGCGCGGGTAGCGGCGGCGGTACTCCTCCGGCGGCAGGCCGACCAGCTTGAGCAGTTCATCAATGCGCGCGTCAATCTTGCACTTGTCCCAGCCGAGTAGGTTAGGCACGACCGCGATGTTCCTCTCCACCCGCATATGGGGAAAGAGGCCGACATCCTGGATCACATAGCCGATGCGGCGGCGCAGGTCTTCGAGCTTCAGGCCGTAGATGGGCGTACCTTCGATATAGATGTAACCGGAACTCATCTCGTAGAGGCGGTTGACCATCTTCATCAGCGTGGTCTTACCGCAACCGGAGGGGCCGAGCAGCACCACCAGGTGGCCGCGCTTGATGCTGAGGCTGACATGGTTGACCGCCGGGCGCGGCGCGCCGGGGAACTCCTTTACTACATCCTCAAACACGATCGCGGCGTCCCCGCTCTTCGGCTCGACCTTCGTTTGCTCGATTGCTTGCACTGCCATCGGTTGCCTCTTTGTATCTCGAATTGTTGTGGTAGGGGAAAAGTTCCGGGGGTTGGGGGCGCAGCCCCGTGCTGCAGCGCTTCAATGTCTATCGTAAGCGCTCTTATGTGTGCCTGCACGATTGGGGGTGCGGCTAGAGGTTGTGTGTTTCACCAACGCTATCGCCTCGCGGTCGAAGCGCAGGTCAACGCGGGGCTACGCCCCCAACTCCCGGAACTATTCACCACTGCTGATTACGATGAGCGTGGATGGCATTTCACCAGCACCTCTCACCCCAGCCCTCCCCCACAAGGGGAGAGGGGGAATGGGAGATTGGCTACTTGATAAGCCCCTGCGCCTTCATCCAATCCTTCGCCACCTGCTTGTAGTCCTTCTTGTTGATGTCTACGTCGGCGTTCAGCTTGGTGATTTCGTCGTTGGTGATCTTGGCGTCAACCGCGTTGAGCAGGTCGGGGATGTTGGGGTAGGCGGCGATGATGTCGTCGCGCACCACCGGGGCGACCGGATAAGGCGGGTAGAAGTGCTTGTTGTCGTCGAGGACCAGCAGGTTGTTGGCGGCGATTGCACCCTCGGTGCTGTAGGCGATAACCGCATCACCCTGGCCCTGCTTCAGCGCGTCGTACTTGATCGAGTTGTCAACGTCTACAACCTTCTTGAACTGGAAGCCACCATAGGCCTTCTGCAAGCCGGGCAGACCATCGCTGCGGTTGTCGAACTCGGCAGTGGAGATGAGGGTGAGGCTGGGGGCCTTGACCGACAGGTCGCAGAGGGTCTTGATGTTGTTCGCGCTAGCCTTATCCTTGGGCATGGCGATGGCTTGGGTGTCGTTCATCGGCGCCGGGGTTAGGACGGTGAGCTTGAACTGCTTCTCGTACTCGTCCTTAACCTTGGCATAGACCTTCGCCGCATCCTTCCAGTCGGGGCTAGAGGTGAGGTCTACCTTGAGAACCACGCCGAGGCTGGTGCCAGTGTATTCGGGGTACAGGCTGATGTCGCCCTTGACGATGGCAGCCTGGGCAATATCGGTCGCGCCGAGGTTCATCTTGCTACGGTCAACCTTGATGCCCGCATTCTCTAGCGCCAGGGCATACATCTCGCCAATGATGTATTCCTCGGTGAAGTTCTTGCTGCTAACGAACACCGTCGGCTTGTTCTGAGCGGCAGGTTGGACCATCTGCTGGGCAACCAGGTGGCTATCCGGCCTGCCCGCCTGAGCGACGAGCCTCGAGTTCAGCGCAACGCCCCCTGCCACTGTGTTGGGGCTGATGTTCGCTGCCTTGCTACAGTCCGACGTGTTCGATGTGTTGCTGCTGGTCCCTCCCACGTCGCAGCCGCTGAGCAGAGGGATGGCAAGCGCTGCTAGCAGCAGCATGACAAACATTCTTCGCTTCACGATAGATTCCTTTCCTGTTCCTTTGGAATGGAACAAACTACTGATAATGGAACGAACGTTGCACCGCACTAAGCAGCAACTCGGCGGTAAAGGCGAGGATGGCCACTGGTATTGCCCCGACCAGCAGCAGATCGTAGCGGCTGAGTGGCAGGCCAGCGAAGATGAAATAGCCGAGGCCGCCGATGCCGATCAGGTAGGCAATGGTGGCGCTGGCGATCACTTCGACGGCGGCGGTGCGAATGCCCGCGATGATCACGGGCAGGGCAAGCGGGAGTTCGAC
>QHBQ01000248.1 GCA_003243865.1 Candidatus Chloroheliales bacterium
GAGGGCAAGATGGTGCGGCTGCGGATTGACCGCAAGGAGCCGCTGCGGGTCGAGCTTGAGAGCTTCATCCACTGCATCGTCAACAACACCGCCCCGCTAGTCAGCGGCGCCGACGGGCTGCGCGCGCTGGAGGTGGTACAGAAGATCGTCGAGGCAGGCGAGCAAAGTCGGGCAATTACGCTGGGAGAACAATGAGCCAGTTTACTGTAACCGTAGTTGGGCTGGGCAAGATTGGGATGCCGCTGGCGGCGCAGTACGCCTCGCGGGGGCTGGCGGTGCATGGCGCGGATGTCAACCCAGACGTAGTGGCGATGGTTAATGCGGGCAAATCGCCGGTCATCGAAGAGGCGGGGCTGGAAGAAGCAGTAGCTAAGGCGCGCCAGGCTGAGATGCTCGATGCCACCACCGACACGGCCTTGGCAGTCAGCCAGAGCAACGTGGTGGTGCTGGTTGTCCCCTTGATGGTGGATAGGAACAAGCAGATTGATTATCGCATCGTGGACAGCGCCAGCGCCGACGTAGCGCGCGGGCTGCAACCTGGCACCCTAGTCATCTTCGAGACGACCCTGCCAGTCGGCACCACCCGCAAGCGCATCGGCCCTATTCTGGAACAAGGTTCGGGGCTGAAGCAGGGCCGCGATTTCATGCTCGCCTTCAGCCCGGAGCGGGTCTACTCGGGCCGCATCTTTGCCGACCTGCGCAACTATCCCAAGATTGTTGGCGGCGTGGACGAGGCTAGCGCGGCGCGGGCGGTGGAGTTCTATCGTGCCGCGCTGGATGAAGGCACGCCAATCAAGCTGGTTGCCAACGCCGAGACCGCCGAGTTCGTCAAGCTGGCGGAGACCACCTACCGCGACGTGAACATCGCGCTCGCCAACGAGTTCGCCCGCTTCGCCGCCAGCAATGGCATTGACGCGCTCGATGCCTTCGACGCCGCTAACACCCAGCCCTACTCGCATATCCACAAGCCCGGCGTCGGGGTCGGAGGCCACTGCATCCCGGTCTACCCCTACTTCCTGCTCGACGCCGCTGCCGAGGGTGAGCTAGACCTGGTGCGCCGCAGCAGGGCGCTGAACGACAGCATGGCCGCCTACAGCCTTGATTTGTTGGAGCGAGAGTTGGGCAGCTTGCAAGGCAAGCGGGTGTTGGTGCTGGGCCTGAGCTACCGCGAGAACGTCAAGGAGGACGCTTTCTCCACCGCCCACCTGCTAATCGCCGAACTGAAGCGACGCAGCGCGCACCCGCTGCTCCACGACCCGCTGTGGACTGCCGAGGAACTAGAGAGGCATGGCGATAGTGCGGAGAGCGTGGCCGACATCTACGCCGCGCGGCCCGATGCGGTTGTGCTGCAAGCCTATCACCAGCAGTACGCGCGGCTGCTGGATTGGCCGAGGCTGGCTGAGGCCAGTTGTCGCGTCATCCTCGATGGCCGCAACGCGGTGCGCAACCAGAGGGAAGCGATTGAGGCAGCGGGGCTGAAGTACGTTGGGGTAGGGCAGTGAGCGAGCGGCTGAACGTGCTGTTTTTGCCCAGTTGGTATCCCAGCGACGAACTGCCGGTCAACGGCATCTTCGTGCGCGAATACGCCAGAGCGGTCAGCCTGAAGCACAATGTCGCCGTGCTATACCTGGCAACCCAGGCGGGGCCGTACCGCGATTATGACGATGAGGGTATCCGCACCATCAAGCACGCAGTGCCATTCAGCGGCGCGGGTATTGGCCTGGCTCGTTACATAAGGCAGGGCTTGCGCGACTTCGCCCAACTGCATCGCAGCTTCAGGCCTGACCTTATTCACGTGCATATGGTCTACCCGGCCGGGCTGCTGGCTATGGCGATCGCGCTGCGCTATCGCATCCCGCTGGTACTCAGCGAACAGATGAACCCATTCGCTGGCTATATGAGCAATATGCTCAAGCGTGTGTTGGTACGACGGGCAATGGCAGCGGCACAGGTCATCTGCCCAATTAGCCTGTTTCTGCAGAGACAGATGGAACAACAAGGGGCCAAAGGACCATTCGTGATCGTACCCAATGTGGTAAACACTAGGCTGTTTACCGCCTGCCCGCCCGCCCCACGCGCAGCTGGCGAACCCAAACGTATTGTCCTTATCGCCCTGCTCGATTATCCTGCTGATGTGCCAGACATCAAAGGTATCAATTATCTACTGCGCGGTCTCGCCCAGCTAAGTAACCACCGCGACGATTTTACGCTGGACATCATCGGTGATGGGCCGAAACGCGCTGAGTACGAAGCTACTGCCGCCGAGTTGCAACTGAACGACAAGGTTCGCTTCCTGGGGATGAAGGCAAAGGTTGAAGTGGCGCGGCTGCTGCACGATTATGACTTTCTGGTTATGCCCAGCCTGAGCGAGTCGATGGGAGTAGTAGTCATCGAGGCCCTCGCCAGCGGCAAGCCTGTAGTTAGCACCCGCTGCGGCGGGCCGGAAGAGGTGCTAACTGAGCAGGTTGGCCTGCTGGTAGACAAAGCCAGCGTCAAGGCCTTGTGCGGAGGCGTTGCCTGGATGCTCGACCACTATCGGGACTACGACCCGCAGGCAATCGCCGCCTACGCCCGCAGTCGCTATACCTATGAGGCAGTGGCCGCGCAGTTCGACGCAGTGTACCGGCAGGCGCTAGGGACAGGGAAGCGCCAATAATGCTAACCAGCATCAAGCGGCTCTCCAAAGACTCGCTCATCTACGGGGTTGGTGGGGCGCTGGCCCGCAGCGTCAGCATCCTGCTGCTGCTCATCTACGCGCCGCTGTTCGGGCCGCAGACTTATGGTGTGCTGAACAACGTCAATGCGGTAGGGGCGCTGCTGCTGGCCTTGCTCGTGTTTGGCCTCGATGGCTCGACCACTATCTACTACTTCGATAGCGATGACCCGCTCAAGCAGCGCGAAGTGACCACTGCGTGGTTCTACTTCAGCCTGATAATCGCGCTGCCGGTCTGCGCCCTAATGCTGTTGCTCGCCGCGCCTATTGCCGCGCTGGCCACGCGGAGCGCCGATTACGCGGGACTGATCCAACTCAGCGTCGCGGCGGCCCCATTCGCGGTCATTACTTTCGCCTTCACCAATATCCTACGCCTGCGCTTCAAGCCGTTCGCCTATGTCGCGCTCACTCTATTCACCACCCTGGTCAATGTCGCGGTTGGCTTGTATCTGGTGCTTGGTGCGGGGCTGGGCATCAGTGGGGCGATAATCGGCAGCCTGATTAGCGCCGCCGCCAGCGCAGCGCTGGGCTGGTGGCTAACCCGCGACAGCTATGGCACAACCCTCAACTGGCAGTTGCTCGGCAAGATGTTGCGCACCGGCTGGCCCTTTGCCGTTGCCTCGGTCGCCTTGTGGATTAACAACTATTTCAACGGCCCGCTGCTCGCGCAACTTGCCCCCACCGAGGCGATTGGGCAGAGCTGGGCGGGTATCTACGGCGCAACCCTGCGCATCAGCGTAATTGTGGCTCTAGCAGTGTCCGCGTTCCAGCTTGCCTGGTCGCCCTACTCTCTATCAATCGCCAATCAGCCCGACTCAAGGCGCACTTACGGCAAGATACTGACCTATTACACCGTGCTGTTTGGGGGGCTGGCCCTGGCCCTGGGTCTGTTTGGCCGCGAGGCGCTCACCTTGCTCGACCGCAAAGGTCAAGGGTACGTGCAAGGCTACAATATTCTCGGCTTGTTCTGCTA
>QHBQ01000378.1 GCA_003243865.1 Candidatus Chloroheliales bacterium
AAAGTGTGGGCGGTCGTAGAGTTCCTCAGCTTCTACACCTCCGGTAATCAGGCCACCAACGTGACGGTGGAACGGCTACTCAGCCAGGTTCCTGCATGGGTTCAGCAAATTGCTGCAAACTGCGCGTTACATTTCCTCATCTGCTGTGTCTATACTGGTAAGGCAAGCACCGGACTTGCTTGAAAGCGACAACAAGGGAGAAAGCGTATGCTCTTCCTGTTCGGGTTGGTTAGCCGCCGACGGGCGGACATGGGCGAAGCCGACGAGCAGGCCGATGACGGTGAACTGGTGCGAGCCGCGCTGGCCGAGCCGCTTACCTTCACCTGCCTGTATGATCGTTACCTCGAGCCGATCTACTCCTACTGTTACGTGCGCCTGAACAGCCGCGAGGCAGCGGAGGATGCCACCAGCGAGGTGTTCCTTAAGGCATTCGCTGGTCTCAGCGGCTATCGCGGCGGGCTATTCGTCGCCTGGCTATTCCAAATCGCCCACAACGTCGTCCTCAACATTCAGCGCCACCGCAATCTGCACACATCCTACGAAGTCAGCGAGTTGGCCGACCCCAGCCCCACGCTGGAAGAGAGGCTGATCAGCTACAGCGAGCGGCAGAACTTGCGGGCGGCGCTGGCCCAGCTACCGGAAGAGCAACGCACTGTGCTGGAGTTGCAGTGCGCGGGTTGGAGCGGGGCGCAAATCGCCGAGGCGCTGGGCAAGAGCGCGCCTGCCGTCAGGATGCTGCGCCATCGCGCGGTTGAGCGGCTGAAGCAGATCATTCTAGGTCAGGAGGTGGCGTGATGTCCAGCGAAGAGCAACAGGCCGCTCTGCTTGAGCAATACTACGCCGCCCTCGCCCGCGACGAAAATGCCAGCCCCACGCCCGGCCTCGATGCCAACCGCGCTGCGGTTGCCCGCCGTTTGCATCGGGAAATCCAGGGCCAGAAGCCAACCGCCGCCTTCCGCCAGCAGCTACGCCAGCGGCTTGAGGCCGAAGCCAGTCTTGTAAAATCAGCTGATAGCCCCCGCAGTGCGGGCGGGAAGGAAAGAGCAAAGATGGAAAACGCAACCACCTTCAGACCGCTATCGCGCCTCGGCAGCGTGTTCGGCAGACTCGCCACCGTCCTGATTATCGTTGGTCTGCTTATCGGCAGCATCGCGGTAGCAAATGACCTGATTAAGCGACAGCAGAATAATGTCGTCATTGCTCCCCCGCCTGCCACGGCGCAAACTGCGGCAGTGACCGCGCTGGCAACCCCTTGCACCAACGTACTTGGCGCCTGGCACAGCGCCAGTGGGTTCAGTTCGACAACATCGGTGGGCGCGGCGGCCAGCGACGGCACCTACGTCTATGCCGTGGGCGGCAACTTCACCCTTTCGAGCCTCAACCCCAGCAACCAACTGCTTCGCTACGACCCTGCTGCCGACAAGTGGACCGCGCTTGCCAACGCGCCGGACTCGTTCGCGGTAGGCAGCGCCGTCTATTCGCCGATCAACAAGAAGCTCTACGTCTTTGGCGGCACCCACGGCCCCAGTATGGGCAGCGGTACCCTGATCGCCGACACGCGCATCTACGACCCTGCCAGTAACTCATGGAGCGGCGGCGCACCGATGCCGAACGCCCAGTTCCTGATGGCTAGCGGCTACTGGGACGGCAAGATATATTTGACCGGCGGCGTTGCTAGCCTGACTAGCGTCAATATCAAGGATCAAACCTGGGTGTATGACCCGCTGGCTAACACCTGGGCCACCCGCACCCCGCGCCCAGCGGCGGGCAGTGGCTTTGGCTATGGCATCATCAACGGCCACTTCTACACCACTGGCGGCTACTACCCCGTCAGCGGCGGGTTCACCAGCGCCACCTATGACTACGACATTGCCGCTGACCGCTGGACTGCCCGCGCCAACCTGCCTCGTGCGATTGACTATCCTGGCAGCGCGGTGGTGGGTAGCCGCCTCTATGTCTTCGGCGGTATCTACGGCAGTGGGGTGGTCGAGCAGAGCCAGACCTACGTTTACGACCCGGCCACCGACGCTTGGGCGAATGGGCCAGACATGGCCGCGCCGCGAATGTTGCCGGTTGGCGCGAGTGTCGGCAACACCTTGCTGGCAATTGGCGGCAGCAACCTCGGCCAACTGCTCAACTCGGTGGAGGCCGCCGCCATCACCTGCGCCGTTGCGCCCCCCGCTGCCACCCCTCCGCCGCAGCACGCCAGCACCGACAACCCTTACACCTTCCCCCAGACTGGCAAGATCATTGGCGGCAAGTTCCGCACCTACTGGGAGCAGCACGGTGGCCTGGCCCAGCAGGGCTACCCCATCTCCAACGAGTTCCAGGAGGTGAGCGACCTTGACGGCAAGACCTATTCTGTGCAATACTTCGAGCGCGCGGTGATGGAGTTGCACCCGCAGAATGACGCACCCTACGATGTGCTGCTCAGTCAGCTAGGCAGCTTCCGCTACAAGCAAAAGTATCCCAACGGCGCACCGAACCAGGCCGTCAACACCAACAACCCATACAAGTTCGCTCAAACTGGCTTCACCGTCGGTGGCAAGTTCCGCGCTTACTGGGAGCAACACGGTGGCCTGGCGCAGCAGGGCTACCCGATCAGTAATGAGTTCCAGGAGGTGTCCGACCTTGACGGCAAGACCTACACCGTGCAATACTTCGAGCGGGCCGTTTTTGAACTTCATCCTGAGAATGCTGGTACTGCTTATGAGGTGGAACTCAGCCAACTGGGTCGCTTCCAGTACAAGCAGAAATACCCAACTGCCCCTTAGCTTAGATGGGTGTCTGAAAAGCCGTTTGATTGTACGTAGGGGCGAACTGCGGTTCGCCCTTTTCAGGCACCCTCTAGGAAGCAGCTAGAAGGATCGAAAATGCGCAAACTATCAGCCCTGTTGTTCGTGTTTCTGGTGGCGACCATATTTATCGCGGGCAACATCAGCCAGGCTGCACCTCCCGTATGGCAGACAGCGGCGCACAGCAGCCGCCAATCGCGCCCTACCCCAGAGCCAACCGACACTAAGGTGCCAACTCCTAACCCGCCCGCCCCAACCTCGGCTCCCAGCCCACCCGCGCCAACCTCAATCCCCAACCCAAGCGGGGCGATTGGTTGGGGGCCGAACTATAAAGCTAACACTGATGTGGAAACCTGCAACCCTGGCTACACCAACTGTGCGCAGCACGAGCCGGAGATTGCCGCTAATCCGCATAATGACATGAACGCAGTAGTCGGCTTTAAGGACTGGCGCGACGGTAAGAAACAGGTCTACCTCGGCACCACCTTCGATGGCGGGCGGACCTGGATTAACCAGTTGCCGCCAGGGGTGCGTGACCTTCAGGTGGCGAACGAAAGCGACCCGATGGTAATCTTCGGTGCCGATGGCGTCGTCTACGCCTCGATGCTTTGCTATAACGGCCCCGACGAAGGGCCCTACATCACCAAGAGCAGCGATAGTGGCGTTAACTGGAGCAAGGTTGTGCCGATCTGGCGGGGCGGGCGGGGCAGCAGCGACAAGGAGTGGATCGCGATTGACACCAACCCGGCCAGCCCCTACTACAATCGGCTCTACGCAACCTGGACTAATGTGAACGTCGGTCACTTTTTCGCCGCGTACTCAAGCGATGGCGGCGCAAGCTGGTCAGCGCCCGCGCAGCTTAATAAGGGCAGCACGCTGGTGAACATCCCGGCGGTGCTGCCCAACGGCAATGTGCTGGTGGTGATGTATGCAGAGGGAACGAGCGAGATCACCACAGTCAAGTCCAGAGATGGGGGGGCAAGCTGGTCGGCGGAGCGGCACGCGGTGGATGTGGGGTTGAGCGCCTGCGAAGTGACCTGCAAACGGCAGGGTACCCCTCAGAACTGGCGCATTTATACTATGCCTGCGGTGGCAGTGGACGCCCGCAACGGTAATGTCTACATGGTATGGCTAGATGGGCGCAACGAGGCCAGCAACGGTTGGGACATCTACTATAGCCGCAGCGCTGATGACGGCGATAGCTGGAGCAGCCCGCAGCGGCTGAACGATGACCCGCCTGGCCGTTTCATAGA
>QHBQ01000153.1 GCA_003243865.1 Candidatus Chloroheliales bacterium
GGCCCTGCCCAGCCAGCAACGCCTAAAGCTACCAGCGCCTCACCCCAGCCGCTAGCACCGGCTTCGCCCCAGCGCACTGCTGCCGAAGCGGGGAGCGTAGCCGCAGCCGCGCTGCCCGACCTGGAGCGCGAACTGGCTGAAGTGGAGGCCGGGCTCCTGCGCAGGCGCGATGAGGAAGCGGCGCTGGCGGAGCGCTCAGCGGCGCTCAGGAAGCGTATCGCTCACGAACAGGAGCGGGGTCGCCAGGTTGCCGCGTTCGCAGCGCAGCGTGAGGAGATAAGGGGGCAACTCCAGGACGTAGACCAAAAGGTTAAAGCGGAAGAGACCAGGCTGGCACAGGTAGATAACGAACTTCGCGCCCTGGGGCCGATGCCGCAGCCTGGCGATGACGAGGTTCAGAGTAGCCGACTGCTACGTTACATCCAGATCGGCATCTGGTGGTCAGCGCAAAATCAGGCGGCGAGCGCTCCCGCCATCAGCGCCGCGCCCACCGGCCAACCCGCTAGCCAGCTGCAAAACGATGAAGACAAAGACGACGCCAGCGATGAAGGCTACCCGCCGCCCACCGCGCCCGCCGCGAACACCCCACCGCCCGGCGACGATCTTCCACCCGGTCTTCGTCCATCACCGCCATCTCAGCTAGGCGCTGAGGACGATGGAGCGTTGCCCCGCACGCTCACCACTTCACCCTCTGCCACCCACAGCGACGAAGGGGGCGATGCCTTCACCTCACATTCAACTCAACCATCGATGCACGATGAGCGGGGCTGGCGCGGCTACCCCGCCGAATCTGCCGCCATCCTGCTGGCTGCGCCGCCTGCCCAGACTACGCACATGCCCAGCGATGACCAGGTGCGCGGCCTGAAGAGGCTGCTGCGCTGGTCCATCGGCAGCTCAATCGTCGCGGCGTCAATCGGGGCGCTGGCGCTAACCGCACTTGTGTTCATCATCCCCGCGATTGTTGGCGGCAGTCAGCCTAGCAATCAGGTGCGGCGCATGGACGCCGCTCCCACCACCACGGCGCAGGCCCGGGTGGTGGGTCCCAACCCGACCACCTCATCAGCAACAGCTACGCCGCCCGACCCAGGGGTCATTGCCGCCGCGACGGGCGACCTGGCGACGATCCCGCCTGCGGCCACCCCGACGGTAGTGCCACCTACCCCGACCACGCTGTCGCCCGCCACGACCACCAGCGTTCCGGCTGATACTACATCGCCGCTACCTGCCACCCCGATCGCCGCCACGCCACCGACGGGTAGTAACGCCCCCGCCCCTGGCGCGACGGCGCAAGCCAGTGCCGCCACCCCCAGCCCCCAGCTTGCTGCCGATACCTCTGGCCGCCTCCCGACCGGAGATCGGGTCGCGGCCACCCCCACCCCACCGCCACAGCACAATCCTGACACATCAGTCACCGACCTGGCAATCCCTCAAATCACGGTGGACAGCGCCGTGGTCGCGGTAACGCCGGTGGCGGGCAGCGATGGTCAGGCCTACTGGGGCGTGGATGCGACCAGGCTCGGGCTGCAGACCCCTGGGGTTGGTTGCGGCGAAGCGGGCAACATTGTGGTCAACGGCCACAACTGGGTCACTCACGGCGTGCTGATGGCGCTCGGTAGTCTCCACCGTGACGACCAGCTCACCAGCCTCAACCGCGCTGCGGTCAAGTGTACCGCCCGCAACGGCAGCGTATACACATACCGCATATTCGCCTACGGCGTGTTCACCGCTGATGACACAAGCTTCGAGCAGCTTCTTGCTGGGGAGCAACGCGACCTCACCATCTACACCTGCACCAATTCGGGACGAGGGCGCATCGTGATAGTCGCCCGCCTGGAAGTTTAGCGAACGAGAGGAGTAGAACCTCGATGGACAACCGTACTCTAGCGCCACTACCCGACCGCCAGCCGATAGGAAGCGGCGTAGCGGCCAACCCGCCTCAGGTAAAAGGCGGCTATGGATACCACAACCCGCTGCCATACACCCTGGACCGCCAGGTAGGGCGGGATGAAGCGGCAGGCCCCCGCCAGCTCGACCCGCATCGCCAGCTACTGCGCCAGTTGCCGGGCGAGGAGGTTGCGCGGCTGGAACGCATCTGGCAAGGCGAACAGAACGCCGTTAATCGCGAACAATTGACCAGCGAGCGAGAGGGCATCCTCGCCCAGCTGGCGCAGCTGGAGAGCGTTCGTGAGCGGCTGGCCGGGGAGTTGATTGATATAGAACGCCAGCTTGCCGCGCTCCAGTTCGAGCAGGTAAGCGAATAATAGCTATAGAACCAATAACCAGTTCGCGGAACTAGGGACAAACCAACGTGGCAACGAGTCGCAGAGCAACAGAATACCGCAGCAACCCGCCGCCCGTAGGCAGCGCGGAGCAACGCCGCCGCGCGATCGAGGATGTGGAGCGCGACATCAGCATCCGCGAGACGCAGGCAGAAGTGCTGCAGGGGTACATCGCCAGCCCACCCACGCCACCGGACTGGGCCGCCGCGGGCATCGATATCGAGGGCGACAACATCAGCTTCGCCCGCGACCTGCCCCTGGTGCAGCGGGCGCTACCCAGGGTGCGGCCAGGGGTGGCCGCGCGAGCGGAGGAGACGCGCCGCGAACTGGGTAGCAGATTGTCGCGGGCGGTGGACAAACCGCAGTTCTCGCTGCTCCACCGCCTGATCGTGGCGCTACTGCTTGGCAGCGGCATCATCCTCATCCTTGTGGGCAGCGCTCCCACCATCCTCACCTGGGTACTTGGGCGCAGCAATCAGGAGTCCAGCAGCTCATCCCTGCCCACCCCACCTCCGCCACCCACCGCTACCGCCGCGCCGCCGCCCTCGCCCACCCCGGCGCACGGCGGCCGCGCCGCGCCCCAGAGCCTGACCATCCCCGCGGTAGGAAGCGGCGCGGGGGCCAGCTGGACCATCCTGCCGGTATTGACCGAGCAGTGGCGTACCCTGTCGGCCACCGATACCGCGCTCTTCCCGCTCGCTGGTGGCGAACTCAGACAGATGGGCGCCTACCCCGGAGAAGCGGACAACCTGATCCTGTTCGGCGCGTGGCCGGGCTTCGGCGACCAGCTGCAGAACCTGCAACTCAACGACTGGCTGATCGTCACCGACCGCAGCAGCGTCCAGTACCTGTATATCATCGTCCCCTGTGACCCCGCCAACCAGAGAAAGGAGTGCATTGCGGATAAACGAGACCTGACCCAGCTGGGCGTCACCGCCAGTCCGACCCTGACCCTGGTCGCCTCCCGCGACGGGGCCACCAACTATATCCTGCGCGCGGTTGGCGGCAGCAAAGTCAGCCACTAGCACAACGAAAGGAAGATCGCGATGAACCCATTCGCGCCTCATCAGCTAATCAGCCACATCACCATCCACGTCCTGGCGGCCACCGGCGGCATCGACCCGACCCCGCTGGTCAACCTGCTCAATACCTTTACCATCTTTATGACCGTACTCACCTTCGCCCTGGGCGCGCCCGTCTTCGCCAAGGCGGGCCTGCAGTGGGCGGCGGGCGGCGGGTTGCTCGGCGATGAACACTCGGTGCGCGGCGCAGTCTCCTCAATGAAAGCCTTTATCGTCGGCGCGGTCATCTGCGGCCTGGCCGCACTCATCTCGGCGGTAGTGGCAAACGTGATTAAGAGCGCAGGCGGCTGCACCGGCAGCGACTGCCCCACCCCCACCCCTGGCGGGGTGTTCCCCTTCAACCTGGCGCTACTCGATCTGACGCACCAAGCCGTTCACCACCTGCTGCCGTTCATCAGCTGAGGCAGCCACAGAAAGCAGGCTTCACTATGCGCCGCGCCGCTGCGAACATCCTACCCGCCCTACTTGCCAGGCTGACCCGGATTGGCAGACCGCTACGCCGCGCCGTCGTCGCCTGCGCCCTGCTGCTGACCCTGGGCATCGCGCTGGGCGCCTGTACCAGTTACGACAACATCAAGCACTCGGTTGACCCCAACCCCATAGCGACCGGCACGCCGCCGGCATACGCCAACCCCACCCCGATTGCGCTGCTGCAGCGCGACGGCAGCCCTTACGATACGACCGTGCTGTGCCAGGGCGGCAACTGGCCGATGGACTGGACTAAAGAGGGCATCGCGCTGGTGGCGCAGACGCTGGTGGCCGCCGTATATATGTCGAGCTACGCCCTGTTCCGCTTTGTGCTCTACTCCGACGCTAACTCGCCGGTGGATGTAGCCCCGGTGCTGACCGCCTTCAACATCGTCGATTACATCTGTCTCCCCATCCTGACCCTGGCGATCGTCTGGAACGGCTTCAAGATCGCCTCCAGCGGTCTGACCGGCTTCGACTACCAGCGTTCAGTGCGGTCAGTGGGCAAAGCGGTACTGGGCATCATCCTGCTCACCCCCACTTCAATTGGCGGTGGACCCGCCGAACCGCTGCTCGCCTGGGCGGCCAGCCTGCCGCCCCTGGTCGCCGATACCCTGTTCCACACCCTGATCCAGCAACCCACCGACACCCTTTACCAGCTGGGCGGGCTGCTCACCTCGGACAAATGCTACTTCTACGCCGCGCCCATGGTATACGTGGGCTGCCTGGTCATCGGCGCGCTGATGCTGCTGCTCAGTATCGCGCTGTTCGTCAAGTCGGTGGTCATCTTCCTGTACTTCGTCGCTACACCGGTGCTGGTCGCGCTCTGGCCTTTCGATGAGTTCGCCGTGTTCCAGACCCAGATCGTGACCGGCTATACAGTCGCCACCGTCAGCGCCATCCCGCTGGGCATCGCCCTGCTGATTGCTGGGCAGTTCGTGCTTGGCACTATCGGCAATGACGCGCTCACCGATATCGTCTATATGCTCTACGTCGCGGCCTTCATGTACATCGGCTTCAAGGTGCTGACCACCATGCTGGGCGGGGGCGTAGCCAGGGCGATGGGTGCGGTCAGAACCGCCGCCGGGGTGGCCACTGCTCCGGTCCGCTACGTGGCGGGTCGGGCACAGACCGCCGCGGGCATCGCGGTGGGGGTAGCGGCCGGGCCAGGCGCGGGGATGGCGGTCGGGGCGCTGGGGCAGGGTCGCTTCTCGCACGGCGCACGGGCGGGAGCGTACATCGCCAGAGAGCGGCGCAATGAGGAGCGCAACCAGCAAAGTCGCGATGCGCAGTCCACCCGCAACGCGCAGCGGCAGGCAAAGCAGGAAATTGAGCCAGAAGGTAACCCGCTCACCGCGCCAGGTGGACCTTCACCGCAGCAAACCGAGCAGCGCGGCGACCCCATCACTGGCAGCACAGGGAACGAGGTTCAGGATCTGCAAGCAGCTAACAACCCACCGCCAGCTCCGCAGCATGAGGCCCCGTCGCTCTCTCGGCAGGATGACGGCCCGCTGCCTGTGCCACACTACGGCCATAGCCACACCGGTCGCTTCGCCTCCCAGCATCCGGGGGACGACGTGCCGTCTGCTGCCGAACGAGAATATGGCGATGTCCAGGTCGCCACTGCTTACATCAGTGCCGCGAGCATAAGCCTGCCCGCCCCCTCCGCCACCGCTGCTGCCGAACCCGGCCCGACTGAAGCGGCGAGCGCAGGCGCAGCGCCAGTCACTGTTCGCCTCGATCTCAATTCGCCACCGGCGGTCCCAGGGACTTCGGCAGCAACTTACATACCAACTCCACAACCCAGAGATGACGCTTACACCGCCGCCGGATATGCACAACCCGACAACGAATTGCCGTTCTGGTTGCA
>QHBQ01000455.1 GCA_003243865.1 Candidatus Chloroheliales bacterium
TAGTGGGCAAAGAACGAGGTCGGTGCGATCATCAGGATCTTATACTTTTTCTTGCTGCCAACTGCTTTACTCAAAATGCGCGATGCTCCTCATGCCCGCGCTTGCTTCATCGGCGGGCGCGAGGGTAATTATACCACACTGGCGTCAACCTCTTGTCGCTGACACACGATTGCTGTATAATTGCTCTGTGACAGCGACAAGTTAAGCGCTAGGGAGGTATACAATGGTTCAGCAGTATGATATCACCGTGACTCTAACTCCTGAACAGCGGGCCTTGCTTGACAAAGCGCGCGGCTCGATTGACGTGACTTCGTTCGCCCGCGAGGGGATGCTTTGGTATGCCGAACGGATAAAGACCCTCAAGGAGCAGGTCATTAGAGAACCTGAGATCTCGCTATATGACATTGACGACCTTACGCCAGAAGACCACGTTCGCCTTGCTGACGAAGCAGAGAACGATTACGTCGAGATGGATGAGGTGCTGGAGTGGCTGGATGCCAAGCGCAAGCAATTGCGTGCTGAGGTCGAGGCGGGCAAATGAAAAGGCGAGTCGCTCGTTCTGTGCTTGCGGCCATTCGCGCTGAAATAACGAACTGCGAGTATAAGGTTAGCAAAGCAGCGGCTGCTGACCTTGCAGACAAGTTGTACGATGCGCTTACCAGTGTCGGCACAGCACCGGGCGGCAGGTTTCCCGAACTGCCTCCCAATTATTATCGCACATTGGTGAAGCCTTACTACCTTTGCTATCGGCTGCACAAATCGGGCGACCACATCGCTGTCTACCTGCTACGGCACAGTAAACAAAAACCACTTTCGCCGAACGAACACGAAGATTTGGCTGACGAAGCAGAAGATGACAGCATCGGGTATTAGGGCGGGTTAAAGTAGGGGCGCACTTGACGTGCGCCCCTGCTGCTTTACTGACGTTTAATAACTCCGTGCGTACAACACCCGATACCGCCCTGGCTGGCCGGAGTAGATATCGGGCTGTGGTGCGCCCGCTTCGCCGCCTGCATGGTCGGCGTCCGCGCTGTCCAACCATTGCAGAGGAATACAGCGGATGGTGGCTTTGGTCTCGGCTTTGATTGCAGCCTCGGTCTCATCGCTGCCGTCCCACCAGCAGTCCACGAAGCCGCGCTTATCGGCGATGATTTGCTTGAACTCTTCATAGCTAGCAACGGTGCGAGTCTCAGCATCGCGGCGCTGCATTGCCCGCTGGTACATCTCAGCCTGAAACTGGGTGAGCAGCGCGGGGATGGCAGTGGCGAGTTCGGCTTTGGCGATCGGCTGCTTGGCGCGGTTGTCGCGGCGCACCACCATTACCGAGTTCTTCTCCACATCCTTTGGTCCAATTTCGAGGCGGAGCGGCACGCCGCGCAGTTCGTACTCGGCGTACTTCCAGCCGGGGGTGTGTTCCTCGTCGCGGTCTACCTTGACCCGCACCCCCGCCGCCTTGAGTAGCTTCTCCACCTCGTCCACCATGTTCATCACCGCCTCGCGCTCACCCTCCTTGCGCCAGATCGGGATGATGATTGCCTGCACCGGCGCGACCTTTGGCGGCAGCACCAAGCCGTTGGCGTCGCCGTGCGTCATGATCAGCCCGCCCACCATGCGGGTACTGAGGCCCCAACTGGTGCTGTAGGCGTACTCGCGCACGTTGCTCTTGTTCAGGAACTGAATGTCGAACGCCCTGGCGAAGTGGTCGCCCAGGTTGTGCGAGGTGCCGGATTGCAAGGCCTTGCCATCCTGGAGCAGCGCCTCGATAGTGTAGGTACGCAATGCGCCCGCAAACTTTTCGCTCTCGCTCTTGCGCCCCATCACCGTCGGAATGGCAAGGTCCTGGTGAGCAAAGTCGTTGTAGACGTTGAGCATCTCGATGGTGCGCTCTTCGGCCTCATCCAGGGTGGCGTGACAGGTGTGGCCCTCCTGCCAGAGGAACTCCGCGGTGCGCAGGAACAGGCGGGTAACTTTCTCCCAGCGCACCACGTTGGCCCACTGGTTGATCAGGATGGGTAGATCGCGCCAGCTTTGCACCCACTGCGAGTACATATAGCAGATGATCGCCTCGCTGGTGGGACGCACCACCAGCGGCTCGGTCAGCTTCTCGCCGCCCGCCTCGGTGACGAGCGCAACCTGCGGCGCGAAGCCCTCCACGTGTTCCGCCTCCTTCTGCAAGAAGCTGAGGGGGATGAACAGCGGGAAGTAGGCGTTCTCGCAGCCGCTATCCTTGATGCGGCGGTCGAGGTGATCGCGCATATTCTCCCACAGGCCGTAGCCGTAGGGCCGAATCACCATACTGCCGCGCACCGGCGAGTAGTCGGCCAGCTTGGCCCGCTGCACCACGTCGTTGTACCAGGCGGAGAAATCATCCTCGATGTCGGGAATCTCCTCCACCATCTTGCTATCCTCCTGCTTGATTTCTGTGTCAGTCATGGTTTGGTCTCCTTCCAAGCAGGGCGCAATGAATTACGCCCCTACAGGGGGTTGGTTTCGTAGGGGCGTGATAAATCACGCCCTGTCAGGGTGAGCATCAATCGGGAATAACAGGTGAGACTGGCCGCTGGTTGGGCGAATAAATGGGGCAAATGCAAAGCAGCCCTAAGCCTCCAGCGGCCGGTAAGGGGATAGGCGCAGGTTGGAGGAGAAGCAGTGCTTCGAGGTCTGTTGTAGGCGTGTGCTGTTCATGTTGGCGCTATTATAGCCGACTGTATAGGTGAGTGTCAATCGGGCTGAGGTTGTAGATAACTAATCTTTCATCATCGGCCAGCCGTGCCAATGCGGCTGACAATTCGTCCATAGCGGCAATCTCAACATCAGGCACGGTGCCGGGGCTGGCGTTGCGGCCAAGCGCTCCATGTCCGTCTGGGTTGTACCAGATGGTATGCAGACCCGCCGCTTGCGCGCCCGCCACATCGAAGCGCAGGCTGTCGCCAATGTGCGCAACGCTGGCCGGGATGATAGTCGGGTCAACTTGCTGCAAGGCAGCGACGGCGGCGAGGTAGATACGCGGGTCGGTCTTGTAGTAGCCACTCTCCGCCGAGGTAATCACGATGGGGAAGTAGCGGCTCAGGTCCAGCTTGTCCAGCGCCCAGGCCACGAATTGGGGATAGGCCGCGCTCGACACCACTGCCATCGGCCTCGTGCCATCCACCGCCGCCAGCGCTGCTTCAACGCCGGGGATGGGCGCAACATCAGCAAGGCAGCCGCGCATCAAAGCCGCCACCGCCTCCTCGATCAAATCGGGCGGCGCGCCAACCCCGAACTCCTCGTTGACGATCTGGTTGACCGCGGCAACGGCGCTGACTTCCCGTCCGCTGCTGCGGGTTGCGGCGCGGAGGTCGGCGTAGCGGGCATCGGCCTCATCCAGCCAGGCAGCGGCATCCGGCCCGGTCATCAGGTTGCGGGCGCAGCGATCCGGCGCGTGTTCGCTGATATAGCGCAGCGCAGCGCGGGCCAGGGTGTGAATCTCCAGGTCAAGCCAGGAGTCGCAGCGGGCCAGCGTGTTGTGGAAGTCGAAGGTTAGGGCGGTTATCTGAGGCATGAGTTATGAGGCATGAGTGATAAGGATGAATGTAGGGGCGAACCGTCGTTCGCCCCGCAGGATCATGTGGCACACATAATTGTACCAT
>QHBQ01000333.1 GCA_003243865.1 Candidatus Chloroheliales bacterium
AACAACGGTTCGCCCCTACGAAATCACAGCGTCTCCACGGCTAATTGGTATTATTTCGATGTTAATGGGGCGCGTGGCGCACGCCCAGGGTGTTGCTCATGCCTGCGCAACCTTTACAAGATGTGCGCATATAGTTATAATGAGAGCAACACGTAGATCCATTGCGTCACCATGCCCGCAACCGTTTTGCAGCCGCAAATCAAGGAGGTATAGAGTGCAGAATATGCAGATGGGTTACAGCCCAACCGGCGCACCGCCACAAGCTGGCGGTATCACACTCGACTGGTACGTCGAGCAGGAGCAGTACACCGGCCAGCCCGGCTTCTTCGACCGCATCGGCCCCGAAGCTGATTACACCGTTGGCGTCGGCCCAGCGGGCGCCGAGGAGTACCTCTTCACCATTACGCGCATGGATTTGGAAGACACGGTGGAGAACATCCTGCGCCGCTACGTTATCGAGATGAACCCGAACCGCATCTCCAGTGCCGAGGATGAAGATAACCGCGCCCTGTTTCTTAGCGTGCGCGACAAGCTAGCGACCCGCGATGGCCGCCTGCGCCCGCCGCTAACCAGTGGCCGCGAACAGGATGGCCTCGTCTATGCAATGTGTCCGATTGTCGGCGGCCAGGCTCCCACCCAGCGCACGCTCGCTGGCTATACCAATGTGCGCACCATGCCAATCACCAACCTGCGCGCGCCAATCAAGAACTACTTTCTGCATGTGGTATTGACCAACAAGCGCAGCGGCGAACAGCGCCAGATGTACCTCTGCCATATTGAGTTCGCCGAGCAGGAGAAAGGCGGATAGTTGTATCAGCCCACCGCCCCCCGTCTCGCCCTGCCGCGCACCTACTTCGAGAGCATGGTCGAGGCAGATATCCTGGTAGTCTATCGCGGGCGGATGTATACGCCCATCGTTGCCCCTTCACCAGAGCAGGCGACGCAATACTCTGCGGCCAGCTTGCGGCTGGCGGGCAGCCAGTTCGTGCTTGAGCCGCTGGAGAAGTTGACCGTGGTCGAGGATCGCTACCTAAACGGGCGGGCGATGCACGCTGCGCTGCAGCAGTACCAGCACGATTACCTCTCCTCGATTGGCAACGCAGCGATCAGCGCCGACCTGCAAGATGAGATGCTGGAGACCGCGCTGCTCCGCTTTGTCACTGACGAGGTGTTCCCCAGCTTTGCCACCAGCGACCGCACTCTCGGTCGGCTGCTTGACCGCAAGTTTGCCCACCTTAACGGCGAAGATGAGCCGCACCAGCCTCGCGAAGATCACGCCCGCCACCGTCCGCGACACAGCAACCAGCACCCGCCCGCCGCCAGCGATGACAACCGCGCCCGCATACAGGCGGGCAACACCCGCTTTGTGCGCGCCTTGCTCAACAACAACGCCGAGCAGGTGGACAGTAGCAGCGTGGCCGAGCAGTTGGATATGGGCAGCAACGGTCAGCAGGCCAGAACCACGCCGCCATCGGCCCCTCTCCCTAACCCTCTCCCCCAGTGGGGAGAGGGGAATGTTGGTGGTGACTCTCTCCCCCGGCGGGAAGAGGGAGATGTTGGTGATGACAACCTGCCGCCCACCCTGGCCGCTGCCCCGCCCTCTCCCCCTCACCCTAACCCTATCCCCCAGTGGGGAGAGGGGAATATGGGTGGCGTCAGCCTGCCGCACCCCCAGGCGATTCCGATCGTCGTTCCTAACCCGCCAGAGGCGCCACTGCCTGAGCAGCCAGGCATCGAGCGCAACTTCTCGCGCCTGCTGCGTTACTCCACCACCACGCGCAGCGCGCCACCACCACCTGCGCCGCTGCCGACCCGAGCGCTGAACAACGGTGCCACAATGGCACTGCCAGCACAGCAACCGGACGAGGCAGAAACGGCCCGCGTCGTACCCACCCCGCCCGCTCCGCCGCTGGCTCGCCCCCCCGCTGGCAGCGGTAGTGGCACGGCGACCCGCGAACGACAATCCCAACGCGGCTTGACCCAGCCTCACCTGGTCGCCCCGCCCGCCCCACCGCAGCGCCAGTTCAGCATGGTAGAGCAACTGCTTGGCCTGACCAACTTCGCGGTCATCGAGGGCATCATCTACACGATGCAGCCAGCCCGCGCCAGCGACCGTGCCGATGTGCGGATGGGCAACCACGAGTTCAGCGTGCGTCCCTATATGCTGCTGGCCGATTTGCTCAACCACTACAACAGCACTATCGCCGAGATGCTGCGCAACGAGGCGAGGGCCAACCAGCCAGCGGTGCAGCAAGTGCGCCAGGATCGCCGCTACGTCGAGGAGAAGCTGCAGCGCAACTACGGCGCGGCAGGCCTCAGCCTGGAGCGCATCAACGCCCGCTCCTACTTCCTCTGCCTTGGCATCCAGCCGTTCGCCAATCGTGGCAGCGACGGCAAGTTCTACGTCTTCAGCGCCGCGCTGATGCGTGAAATGGCTCGCCGCGCCGCTATGGACATCAATACCGTGCGCGACCCGCTGAAGGTGGCGATCCAGGTGACCATCAACTGGTCGGCCCGCGGCTTCGAGAAGATCACCGCTGGCGAACCAATCATGCTCGGCCCATCGAAAGGCCCTTTCATCAGCTGGGCGCGCGAACTCGCCTTCCACGACGGCATTGTGGTAGACCGCGACGTTTGCACCGACAACTACCAGCCGCCACCCAACCTCAGCTTCGGCGCGGGCATCGCCAACAAGCTGGAGACCGCCCGCCGCATCATCATGTCGGGCTACATCCTCGGCGCGGTGCGCCCCCGCTCCCTGCTCAC
>QHBQ01000003.1 GCA_003243865.1 Candidatus Chloroheliales bacterium
ACCGACATGGCCCGCCTGCGCTACCATCGGGTCATCATCATGACCGACGCCGACGTGGACGGCGCGCACATCCGCACCCTGCTGCTCACTTTCTTCTTCCGCCACATGGTGCAGCTAATCATTGATGGCAACATCTACATCGCCCAGCCGCCGCTGTACAAGGTGCAGACCGGCAAGGACAAGCGCTGGGTGTACAGCGATGAGGAGATGGAACTAGCGGTCAAGGACATGGGTGGCTACGACAAGGTGGGCATCCAGCGCTACAAGGGTCTGGGCGAGATGAACGCCGAGCAACTCTGGGAGACCACCATGAACCCGGAGAACCGCACCCTGATGCAGGTGACGCTCGACGACGCCGCCCTCGCCGACGAGGTCTTCGATATGCTGATGGGCGCCAACGTCGCCCCCCGCAAGCGCTTTATCCAGACCCACGCTAAGAGTGTGAAGAATCTGGATATTTAGGGCTGTAAATTATCGAAGTTAATGGGCCGCATACTAAAGTTATTTGGCCGATGATTGAAGGTATGCGGCTCACTCTTTATCTATAAACTTACTATTATACTTGGCTAAAGCGAAGAACTGCCATCCGAACTATATTGCATCATCTCATTAAATGTGCTAGAATAACCCATCCGAATCTGAGCATCCGCTAAGAAACCTCGTGCTTCCCAGCACTTAAGAAAGAGGAGACATATGGATAACACTGTTGACATTTCTCCTAGCCCGATGATTCTTCGCACTCTTAGTCTCATAAGGCTGGAACTATGGCACTGCCTGGCGGAACTTATAGATAACTCCCTCGATGCGTTTCAAAGCCCCACCGGTGAAGAGGCTGATGCAAGTGCCGATCTTGTGCCAACTGAGCAAAGGCGAATCGTAGTCTCCTGGGATAGCAATAAGCGTGTACCGAATGACCGCGCCATACAAGTCAGCGATAACGGCCCCGGAATGGACATAGATACCCTGCGAAATTGCGTTGTTGCTGGCTACCGCAGCAAAGACCCAGTTGAGTATCTTGGTGTATTTGGCATGGGGTTCAACATTGCAACCTCACGACTCGGTGAGAAGACGCGCATACTCTCAGCTACTGCTGGTTCAAGCGAATGGGTAGGTGTAGAGATAGATTTTCCTAAGATGGTTAGAGAAGGACACTTTAGAGTACCGATCGTCAGTGAGCCAAAGGGCCGCCACAGTGAACATGGCACAAAGATAATTGTGTCTAACTTGCGGCCCGTTATCCTTGACGAGTTGGATAAGCACAAGAAAGAGCAAGCTGTCCGTGCTATGCTTTCTGATGTGTACTCAATCATCCTCCAAAGTAGAGATGTAGAAATCATGATCCAAGGCGCAGTTCTTGAGCCAACAATGCCCTGCGTATGGGAGGAGAAGCGAAGCGTAGTTTGGAAGGGTCGCAACATCCCTGCACGGATACCCGTAGATATTCCTTTGCCTGAGCGGTATTTTAATATGGAGCAGTATAGATACCTTACACCGGATGAAACCGATGATGTTAAGCATATCCTTAGAGAAACCGGAAGCCTACCGCAAAGCATTATTCAAAGAACCAGAAGGATCAATGGCTGGCTAGGTGTTCAGCGGTACTCCGACCCCAATGACTTCGGCATAGACTTCATTCGTAATGGCAGGAAGATTCTCCGCCGGAACAGGGATCTGTTCTCATTTATTAACCTAAGCGGAACGCCAGAGACTGAGTATCCTCTTGAGCTAGGTACGACGGTCGGTGGGCGCATCATCGGCGAGATACATATAGACCATGTGCCAACCAACTACCAGAAAACCGACTTTGACCGCGAGGATGAATCCTGGCATGAAGTTGTTGAACTCCTGAGAGGGGTCGGACCTATAATACCAGGCAAGCGGGTGGCGCTAGGTTTCCAAGGAGAAAACACAACAGTTCTCGCTACCTTGGTCAGCGCCTACAGAAATGCCGATGTTGGTACGCGCTACCTCTCTGTTCCTAGAGAGAAAGCTATCGAGTACAAAGAACGCTTCAGAGCCGGTGATGTAGATTACCTACCAGATGAGTTGTGGTGGCGGGCGGCACAGGAAGCCGACAGAGAAGTAAAAGATAAAACTACAGGTAGACAGACCCCTGATGTCAATCAAGGCTCAAGCAAATCAGACCAAATCACTCGCTACTTGCCTGGCGGAACGGGGCAATCTGAGCAGCCTGGGCAGCCCGTAGACACGACCCTCGTTGATTCGATTGCAACTCAGACAATCCAACTACCCTCGACGGCAAATCAGCTACCCAGCAAGAGAGATGAGCTTGATGACCTAAAGCGACGGTCTAAACGTTCGCAACTAGACTCTGGTGAGTACGGCGTTGGCCGGTCAGCGGCAATAGACGTCACGGTTTGGAGTACCAGCGGCAAGATCGGAGAAGGAGACGAGGGACAACCTTGTATCCTACTAGGAACTGGTAATCACCGCGATTTCTTCTATAACCCCAACCATCCATTCTTGCGGAACTACCGCACTGGTTATAAAGATCTCCTACTAGTTTATCTCACTGAAATCTTCAAGATACGAGATGAGAGGCCTGATGCCGCCCTGACCTACGCCAACTTGGTTAAAGACAACTACAAGGAAATGCGTGTGGATCAAATCAGCATCCAAGAGGAGGCTAATGCTTTCTTTGAGCGAATGAAGGAGAGAACTCCTGAATTGCTAGCCCTTCGCGGGCCGGAGGTGATGGAGTGCATACACGAATCTGGCGCAGATGTAGAGGAGATCGGCCGCAATCTTATAAGCAATACGGACCTGCTTCGTAAGTTCACCTCTCGTTCACCAGAGGCAATTAGGGCCTTGCTGCTTGCCCCTCCCAGCACTATCGTGCGGATGGTGGAGCGCTTCCCTGAAGAATTCCTTGATGGCAACTACTTTTCTAGTGCGTACAAATCTCTGGATTTCCGCGACCCTGGATCAACACAGCGCCTTCGTAAGGAGGCCATGGAGCGTCTAGTCTCCTATCTAAAGGACATTCTGTGGGTAGTAAACGGCGCACGCTCCACTCCTGAACAGAAGAAAGATTTGCTGGTACGTGCTGCCCAAAGCCTCAATATTCTAAAGTTGGAGGTCGGTGATGTACTTCCTAACTGATGAGGTGGTGAAGGGAACAGACTGGCGAGCGGTTGAGCGGGCAGTTGCGAGAGTAATGTCGCATTGTGGTTGGGACGATATTAGGATTGTGGGTGCCAGTAACGACGGCGGGGGTGACGTTGTTGCCACTAGGGTTGAAGAGGACCAGCAGAAGGTGTTCGTCGTTCAAGTTAAGTCGGTAACAGGTGACAACTATGTTCGCCCTAGCGCAATCAATGAGGTCATCCATGCTCTCACTCGCTATGGTGGCGATGTGGCAGTCGTTGCCACTAACGGTGAGTTCACCCCCGCAGCTTATCACCGCCACGATGCTCTAAATGGGAAGAGCTATGACGTGCGCCTTTGGACTGGCAACTTCCTCCAAGCGCTATTGCATCATTACCCTGACCATCACCCTGACCGGCGGCAACTCCGGCCCTACCAGCAAGAGATTGTAGATAAGTGTCTAGCTAAGTTCGAGGCCGAAAGCAGTAGAGTACAGTTTGTGGTTGCCACTGGGCTTGGCAAGACAGTAATCGCTGCCGAGATTGCTTACCGTCTTTTCAAGCAAGGGCTAAAGCGCATCTTGGTGCTATGCCACTCTCAGGAGCTAGCTTTGCAGCTTGAGCAGAGCTTTTGGAGCCAGCTTGACAAAGATATTCCGACTCGCGTCTTCTTTGAAGGCTCCATGCCGCGACCGTATGAAGGAATAAACTTCGGACTCTATCAGACCTTTGTCAATTACCTCAGCGGCATCAATCCCGACGACTATGACGTTGTGATTGTGGATGAGGCACATCATGCAATGGCTTATGGTTTTAGACGAGCTTTGAACCACCTAGAACCTCGCCTGCTTATCGGTATGACTGCTACACCTTGGCGTGGCGATGGGGCTAGCATCAATAACTTCTTTGGTACACCAATCGCTCAAGTATCCCTTATTGATGGCATGAAGATGGGCTATTTGGCGCAATCGGACTATCGTATTTACTACGATACCATCCCTTGGGAGGAGGTTACGGAGCAGACCCACGGCCGCCTAACTGTACGGGACCTCAACAAATCTCTCTTTGTTCCTCAACGCGATGACGCAGTGGTCGAGGAGCTAGTCAAACAGTGCGAAAACATCGCTAATCCACGGGTCATTGTATTCTGCCCATCAGTAGAACACAGCTTGATGATTTCGAACCTGCTGAACGCCACCACTAACCTGAAGTGTAAGCCGCTCTCAGGAGTAGATAGGATAGAGCGTAGCCGGAACTTGCTTGAATTTGCCACTGGCAAGATACAAGCGGTGACAGCAGTAGACGTACTAAATGAAGGTATAGACGTTCCAGACGTGAACGTGCTAGTATTCCTGCGAAGCACGCACTCAAGGAGGATTTTCGTTCAGCAACTTGGCCGTGGTTTGCGGCTCGCCCCTAATAAGGAAAAGGTTCTGGTGTTGGACTTTGTTACCGACATCAGGAGGTTGGCTGAAGTCGTCGAGATGGATAGGTATGCTCGGCAGCCCAAGAAGCATTATGAGAAGGTGGTATTCCCCCAGGGAATTGTCACATTTATGAATGAGGGTACACTATCTTTTGTAGAACAGTGGTTGAGGGATGTTGCCGACCTGGGTGACGCTCCTGACTCCTATGCTCTCAGCTTCCCAGAGGAAAGCAAATGAATAGGATACGACTGCCCGAAAACGTAAGGCGGGAAATGTGGGATTACGTTTCTCAGGCAGCAGATAAACATCGCTATCTGGTAAAAGGAAGACGAGACAACGAGAGGTTTATAGATGGGCTTGTTCACGATCTGCAAGTGGGCGAACGGTTGATGGAGTTCATGCCCGCCTACAGGGTGAAAGGCTACATTAGAGATGCCTTTCTCAACACCTACTCAAAAGAAAGAAAAGCGCTGCCGCGCGATGTAGATGAGATCCTATCTTCAGCTTATGGCGGGGAGATTTATGAGGCGGAGTATAAGAAAAGCGATAACGTTTCGATGCACCGAGTTAATCAAGGTTTTATTGCGGTGGCTAGAGCTTCAGCGAAGAGGTGGGAGATAGGCGTGCGTAAGCTTACCTCCTTTGTTGCAGCATCACCTAAACTGCCACCTAGTGACGGAACCCCTTTTGAGCTTGTTCTAATTATCTTCCAGCATGGTGAGACCGTCGCTGATTCGGAGAAGCGCCTAACTGAGAAGGCATTGAAGATGATAAATATAAGATGCTTGTGGGGATACTGAAAGCTGGCTCATAAATAATCGAAAGCCTATTCACCCTTTAGAAGGCGGCCCTACCTCGCGTCAACATCACGAACAAGAAAAGGATAGCGCTTTTTTAGCTGATTAGAGCTTCAACCCACGCTAGCTAGCAGAGGTTGCATTTGCTCCTTAGCAGTTAGCCCAAGAAGGTAATCCTTCACTGACTCGGCAACCTGGTAGGCGAGTATAGGAGGTACAGCATTACCTATCTCCATTATGTTTGATGTCGCTGAATGGGGAAACCTAAAATTGTCGGGGAATGTCTGAATGCGGGCGCACTCTCGCACAGTAAGGCGACGGTCAAGTTTGTAGTGAAACTGAATCCGAGATTTGGCGTTTGCTCTAACAGTATACGCTGGCTCGCCAGCGCGGCTTCGCTCATCCCCCTGCTTCCAACCTCGCTCCGCCACGTTAGCCTTGAAATACTGACTCTGATTGGGCATAACCGAATCATCAGTTATGTTTTCGAGGTCTCTAATTGCCCACTCGATGGTTCTATAATTCATACGAAGGAAAGTAGTGGCTGGCTCCTGCGGCTGACCCGGTAGATCAGCTCTAACTCCAATCAGGAAGAGCCGGGTTCTCTTCTGCGGTACTCCATAATCTGGGGCGAATAGCACCCACTTTTGAAACCTGTAAGCCTTTTCCCCACCCTTTATACCTAGCGTCTCAAGCTCAGTCAGAATGTGGCTAAGAACTGCACCTTTATCCATCCGCTTCAGGTTGAGTACATTCTCAGCGACCACCACTTCAGGGCGGTGATAATCCATGTAGTTGAGAAAAGCCTTGTAAAGATTGCCACGCTCATACTTCAGGCCGTGTTTGGGGCCACAAGACGAAAAATCTTGACACGGAAAACCCCCAATTAGGACTCTAGCATGGGGCATCTGTGCTGGCTGCAGTGTGGAGAGGTCCGCTACCTCTGCGATCCCTGTTTCATGCCCAAAGTACATATTGTAGGTTTCAACACATTTAGGTTCAGCATCATAGGCTTTAATAATATCGAACGGCATTGCCTTGTAATACGCATCTTTATAAGTGAAATCCCCAGTAAAACCCAAATCAAGACCGCCACAGCCGGAGAACAGCGATACAGTAGTAAATCCTTCCTCTAGCGAGGAGCCGAAATGCAGATTCATGTTCCTGGAATCAAAGAAGGCGTGTTCCCGCGCCTGTCCATGCATCATAGTCTTATCCTGTTTTTGTTAGATGTTGTCTTAAGAAGGAGGTGCCTCTAATACCTATTTTCGCATATAGAGTCTTAGGCATAGAGTCCCAGAACATTATAGCACATATTTTTCGTTATTGCAATACTTTGAAGCATTTTGTGGAAAACTTAAATGCTTGCTTCATCAGGTACGAAGTAACACTTACATCTTGATGATAAGGGGAGTTCAGTGATGGTAAGGTCCGCCAATTCCAGTTCCAAATTGCAAAACCCTATGATTCGTTTTGGAACTGAAACTGGGATCGCCAGTATCAGTATCATTTCATCCCCACCCCTGTGTCACAATGAAGCTGATACTGATACTCTCCCCATTTGCCCACCCCGCCACCCCCGTTGTATAATACTCCTAGAGGCTTGACCGCTTGAGGCAGTAGAAGATAGGAGTGCAGATTGGATGACGTAGACCAAAGCTACCTGGAACTGCTGCTCAGGGCTATCCGCGTATGTGCAAAGTACCGCCCCATGTTTGGTCAGGGTCGGCAAGGTGGCCTCACCGTCGAGCAATTCCGTCAGCTTTATGGCAGCGACCCTTTTTACTCCTGGCTCGGCCTGGACTCGCCGCTGGTCTATGCCGCGCATCGGGCCGCCGGTGGTATGACCTCGGTTTACCGCCAGATTGGGATTGGCTGTCAATGGCTGTTCAGCCAGATTTTGCAAGATAGATTCGGTTTGGCTAAGGAAGATGTAAGCTGGTCATACTCTATCCCCGGCATCACCGTTCGCAAGCTATCTCTCGATGCGCGTATTCCGCTGCCCGCCATTGCCCCAGAACGCCTGCCCCTGGTTCTCGAATGGCTAAAGGCGGCCGCTTCCGCCGTGGGTTTGGAGTCTGATGCAACTAACGCGCTCAAAGGAGCCGTGTTCGAGGTGCGCCAGGGCTATAAGAGCAAGGACTCCAAGCGGCAGAACGCTGACGTAGCAAATGCCTCAAGCGCTTACGCCGCTCAGTACCTGCCCGTTGTAGCGCTGCTTTCAACCCAGATAGACAGCAGCGTGGCAGAAAGATACCGCCGCGCCCGCTGGCTAATCCTGCGCGGCAACACCGGCGGCACAAGCATTGATAGCACCTACGTGTTCTTCCGCGAGGTGGTAGGCTACGACCTGGCGGCGTTCTTCACCCGCAACTCGCCCATAATCCGCCGCGAGATCGAGTCTGTGCTGGAGGTGTTGCTCAGTGCTGAATAATCCGCAGCTATCCATGTTTGATGACCCGCCTGCAACCGGCGAAGCGATGTCGCGCAAGGACCACCTCACCTTTCGCGCCAATCGCTCACAAGGTCGGCACGGCTGGCTGCGCCTCACCCCCGCCTACTCGGTGCATCTGGTTGAAGAACTGGTGGCCCAGTGTGGCCCTGAAGAACTTGTGCTCGACCCCTTCTGCGGCACTGGCACTACCGCGCTGGTCTGCGCTCAGGCGGGGGTGCGCTGCCACACCGTAGACATTAACCCCTTCCTCGTCTGGCTGACCAACGCCAAGTGCGCCTCATACTCCGCATCAGACATTAAAGCCGCCAGAGACGTGTTGGCCGCCGCCCTGAACGCCATGGGCCAGAGCAGTGACCATTCCTGGCTACCAGCAATCAAAGACATTAGCAAGTGGTGGGAAGCTGATACGCTAAGTTTGCTATCCAATCTGTTCGTGCAACTCGATCATCCATCCCTGGCGGCTCCCGTTCGTGACCTTTTGAAGGTAATCTTTTGCCGCAGCGTAATCGAGCTTGCCTCGGTCAGCTTCGGCCATCAATCCATGTCTTTCACTCGGCGCACCTCTACCGCAGCGCTGGTACAAATCGCCCCAGAGCAGCGCGTCTCCGCCACTTTCCAGCGCATTGCTGCTGAAGTGCTGAACTCGGCTAAAGAGCCGTTGCCTGATGCCGCTATCGCTGCCTTCACTGGCGATGCAAGGACACTAGCGGAGGTTCTGCCGCAAACCGGCTACACCAGGGTTATCACCTCGCCACCATACCCCAATCGCATGAGCTACATCCGCGAACTCCGCCCTTATATGTACTGGCTGGGCTATCTAACCAGCGGACGGCAGGCGGGCGAACTAGACTGGCAGGCGATTGGCGGCACCTGGGGTTGCGCTACCAGCAACCTGATGAAGTGGCAGCATAGTGACTGCTACCCTGTTCCCTATGACGGCTTCCACGCGCTGGTTGCCACAGTAACTGAGCGCAGCCGGGTGCTAGGCGTGTACATTGACAAGTATTTTCACGACGTAGTAGAGCATATAGCCTCGCTGAAACAGGTGCTATCCCCTGGCGCTAAGGTTTTCTATGTCGTCGGTAACTCCAAGTTTTACGATGTGCTACTACCGACCCAAGACATCTATGCAGCCATCTTCGCGGCGCAGGGGTTCGGCGACATATGCGTAACCCCGATACGCAAGCGCACCTCAAAGAAGGAACTGTTTGAGTATATCGTCTCTGCCAGCCTGCCCGATTGACCTTGTAGTTCCTCTTGCTCATGTCGCGAACTGGCATTTTCATCGCCCCGCTCCTCTCTTGATTGCCCTACCAAAGCTGCGGCCCACATGGTACGTCCATGCCCCGCTATCGGCTCCACTCGGGGCTGTCGGCGCTGCGATGGCCGACCGCCACCCGCCCGCTCAACGAGTCCAGCCGCTCGACCGCCACGCCGCCTTTAGACAGCGCCACCAGCACACTATCATCGGCCAGCCCCGGCCC
>QHBQ01000193.1 GCA_003243865.1 Candidatus Chloroheliales bacterium
CAGGTCGTCAGCCAGGCTAGTGTACCGGTGCTGCTGCTGCGCGGAAAGATGCCGCCGGCACCCGCCATCAGCAAGCCATACGCTTAGGAGTCCGACGTAGTAGATTCCACCAGACGTTCACCAATCTACACGCTCTGCTTCACCAGTGACGGTTATAGTTAGGATGGCTGGCGGATAAGGCTTGCCAGCCTTGAGCAACATTAGTGGCACGGCTGCTCCAGAGGGAGGACAGCCAGGCTTGAGATAAGGAGACGGCGTTTCCTCCCCACCGGGTGGTGGGTATCCGCGCCGTAATTTCATGAACGAACAACTTGTAGCTAGAACCGAAGGTCAGCCGCTAGACGGCAGGCCCAGCTTCAACCCCGCGACCCGGCGCAGCCTGTACTTCACCATCGCCGTTGCGGCGCTGCTGATTATCGCCGCCTTCTTCGCGGGTTGGGCGATCGCGGGCGGGGGCGGCGCGAAATCAACGCAACTGGCAACCCAATCCACGACCACACAATCTAACGCCAGCGCCTTCATGGGCCCGACCAACAGCAACACGCCATACGACCTGCGCTTCATTGACGAGATGGTAGCCCATCACGAGGGCGCGATCATATCGGTGCAGGCGATGATCACCAACTCCACCCACCCAGAGCTACGCGACCTGGGTAGCCGCATCGTCAAAGTCCAGCAGCAGCAGATTGACCAGATGCTCACCTGGAGGAGGCAGTGGTATCCCGACGCGCCGGCGCTGAACACCGCCAACCTGGACATGGGTATGGACATGATGAGCGGTGGGACGATCGGCGGCTGGATGATGGGTAGCGGGGCGCTAACCGATACCAACTCAACTGCTCCCTACGGCGGAATGATGGGCGGTGGGATGATGGGCAGCGGTACGAACCTCACCCCTGGCACTGGCCCAGGTAATGGGGGCGGCTATGGCATGATGGGCGGACGGTTTGCTAGCGGCACGCAGTCCGACCAGATGTTCCTGCGGATGATGATTCCGCACCATCAGATTGCCATTGATATGTCGCAGGACGCGCTCAAGAACGCCCAGCACCCGGAACTCAAGACCCTCGCCCAGAGCATCATCAGTGGGCAGTCGGCGGAGATCACCGAGATGGAGGGCTACCTGAAGACCTGGTACAATGAGGATAGCACTCGCAACCTGGCGGCTCCTATGGAACAGATGATGGGTGGCATGAACCGTTAGCCGAGGCCATCCGCCCGCCGGGCGGGCGGTGGCGTTCACACCAGGAGCCTGCCCGGTGGGGCAGGCACCTGCAAGATAATCTAAGCGGGGGTTGCAATACGCCCACAGCAAACGAATCGAGACTACAAGAAGAACAAGGTACTTCATGGTGAGCATTAACTGGAAGGTTCTGGTCGGAATTGCGGTAGTGTTACTCGCCCTCTCACAGTTTGTACCCGGCATCCTCGCGGCGCTACCACTGCTGCTGTTCCTTATCATTTGCCCGCTGATGATGTTCCTGATGATGCGGGGGATGATGGGAATGCCGCAGGGCGGCTCCGCTTCGGCAGCGCAACCCACACAGACCGCTAACGACATGGTCATGGGTGGCGGGATTGCCGAACTGAAGGCCGAGCAGGAAGCGCTAAATCGCCAGATTGCCGAACTGGAAGCCAGGCAAACGCCATTGCCGTCTGAAAAGGTGGTGGACGCTCAAGTAGTCGCCTACTTGCCGCGAAGGTAGGCTGACCGGTACACACAGATGGTGAAAGCAAGCGGGTCAACCCGTGCCGCCAACTAAATTGGCCGGGCAAGAAGTTAGCGGCGCGGGTTGCTGGCTCAGTAGAGAGGGGGTAGCGATGAACAGGATTATGGTGGTAGAGGACGAGCCCGTTGTCGTTGACCTGATCGAGAGTTACCTGGTGACGCAGGGTTATCAGACCAGCCACGCCCGCAGCGGCGAAGAAGCGCTTGCCGCGATGGCTCATGAGCAGCCTGAGCTAGTGCTGCTGGACTTGCGCCTGCCGAAGATGAGTGGCTATGAGGTCTGCCGCGAGATGCAGCGAGATGCCCGCTTGATGGACATCCCGATTATTGCACTCACTGTCAGCACATCAGCCAGCGAGCGGAAGCTAGCCTGGCAGGTTGGCGCTGACGACTACATTACCAAGCCCTTCGACCTCGACGAGCTTGTGCAGCACATCCACGCCCAGCTTCATTACTGTGAGTACCAGCCGGTCTCCGAGCTAACTGGCCTGCCCACTGGCCCCGCGGTCGTGGAGGCGATTGAACAATCCGTGAACCATCCTGAGCAGGGATTGGCCATTATCTACATCAACATCGAACACCTGGATGTATACAACGAAACCTTCAGCTTCATCGAGGGTAACGATCTTATCCAGAAGGCCGCCGTGATCCTGCGTGAGGTCATGGCTATGAGCGGGGGCGAGGGCGATTTCCTCGGCGATGTCGGCGGTGGCGAGTTCGTTATCATCACCCAGCCAGAACGCGCTCAAGCGATCGTCTCCGAGGCGCGCACTCGCTTCAGCCCAAATTTGCTAAAGGAGTGTTACCCAGCAATAGCCTGCGAACAGGGCTGCGTCATGCCTAGCAGCGGCGACTCGCGGCCAGACCGCTGCCCAATGGCGGAGCTATCATTCGACCTGGTGGACAGCGGACCTACCGCATAGAGCTTGTGAGGCAATCGGCCAAAGAGTAAGAAGGAGTGTATACGATGAGAAAGATGAGGAGCAGGAAGAACCGGAATAGCCACCACTCTAGCGGGGCGATGCGTCCACATCGGAAGGCACCCACGCATTACTACCCGGCGCGGATACGCCACGAGAGTAGTGAGCAGGAGCTTGCCAAGGAACACGGACGCGAAGCGGCGCAGCAGCGGCACCGCGTACGTCGCCAGCATCTGGAACTTGCAAATGAGGTGATTACCGTTGGACCTGACGTGGGGGAGGGATAGGCGATGTTCAAGCACATTCTGGCACTTCTGGATGGCTCACCGTGCAGCGAACGCACCTTGAACCTCGCGGCCACAGTAGCGCGAGTTTTCAACGCAGAGGTTACGCTGCTGTGCGTAGTTGAAGATAAGGACAGCGCTGCTGATGAGCAGTTCCCCGCCAGCCTCACCCAGGCCAGCGCCTACCTCGACCGCGTGGCGCACCATCTCGCCGAGTATGGACTGAGTAAGGTGAAGACCGAGGTAAAGAAGGGCCGGGCAACCGAAGTCGTTCCCACCGCGGCCCGCAGCGGCTATGACCTGGTGGTACTCAATACCCGAGTCATCTGCGATACGTACAGGCACACTGGCGTGATGAAGCGAATGCTTGGCAGCGTCGCCCAGTCTTTGGTACGCAGCACCCAGGTGCCACTATTGATGGTCGGCAACTATGGGTCAGTGGCCCGCTACAGTAAGCCCGGCTTCAGCTTCGAGCGTATTCTGGTGCCGCTGGACGGCTCCCTTCTTGCCGAGCAGGCGCTGCCGCTGGCGCTTGGGTTCGCTAAGGCATCGGGCTGTAGTCTCTTCCTCTTCATGGTTCGCGGGCCTGCGGCGAGCCAAAGCGCTGCGGCCGCCTGGGACGAGGCTACGCCCAGCCGCTACCTGGAGGTTGTAGCCGCGCGCTACAAGGGCGACGGGGTGCGAATCAGCTCCGCCGCACGTGAGGGAAAGCCAGCGCTGGATATCTCCGCCGCCGCCAGCGCCCTGGATTGCGATCTGATCGTGATGGCGACGCATGGCAATGTTGGAGCCGAGGGGCTGAACGCTGACCCGGCCAGCGTCACCGAGCAGGTTGTCATCAAATCGTCGGTACCGATACTGCTGCTGCGCGGGCAGGAAAAGGAGAGTTAGGGCGCAAACCCTAAGCTACAAAGTCCTATCTTTAGGTAAGGAGAAGACCATGTTCAAGAACATTCTGGTACCGCTGGATGGTTCAGCCCTTGGTGAGAAGGCGCTGAATGTCGCCATCGTCATCGCTAAGGCGTTCGACGCAAAGATCACGCTATTGCACAACATTTCGATCACATCATTTACCTCTGTCGGTGCCTCGATGGGTGAGGAGACCTATCAGCAGATGGCGGAGAGCGAGGTGCTGAACAGCAGCGACTATCTGAAGAAGGTGGAGGGGCGGCTGCACGACTGCGGTGTAGCCCAAATCGAAACCCAGGTAGTGCAGGGTATCCCAACCTCAGCGATCCAACTCGCCGCCAGGAATGGCGTTGACCTGATCGTGATGACCACCCATGCCCGCACCGGCATCGCCCGCACCATCCTGGGCAGTGTTGCTGATGAGGTGGTGCATAGCGTAAATATCCCCGTGCTGCTGATAGCCGCCCAGCAGCCTGCGTTCGAGCTTGATGGCTGCGCTCCCGCCTTCCAGCGTATCCTCGTGCCGCTGGACGGCTCGACGCTGGCCCTGCAGGCGCTACCGATCGCGTCAGCGCTGGCCCAGGCCACAGGCGCGGGGGTGGTGCTGCTCGATGTGCTGCCGGAGCCGGTGCGGGCGGGCGAGGAACTCGCCACCGAGGGCGCAGGTTGGGCGGCCCGCTACCTGAACGAGGTGGCGCACACTCTGCCCCCTGACACCGAAGCGGACACGGTAGTGACCAGCGAAAATGTCGGCGAGGCGATCGTGCGCGAGGCGGTTGAGCGCGACTGCGACCTGATCGTGATGACCACGCACGGGCGGAGCGGCTTCACCCGGATGCGCCTCGGCAGCGTCGCCGATCAGGTTCTTGCCCACGCCCCGGTGCCGCTGCTACTGCTGCACGGCGACAGCACTGAGGCCGCCAACTAATCATTTACCATATTCACTATGAGCATTACGAAAGGATACTGTAATCATGGACACAAGATTTAGCAACAAGGTCGCGCTGGTCACTGGCGCGGGTTCTGGCATCGGCCAGGCGACCGCTTTCGCTTTCGCCCGCGAGGGCGCAAATGTGATCGTTGCCGATGTCGACGTAGCGGGCGGCGAACAAACCGTACGCCTGATCGAGGAGATCGGCGGCAAGGCCGCGTTCATCACCTGCGATGTGTCGCAAGCCAGCCAGGTCGAGGCAGCAGTCAACCTCGCAGTCAGCAAGTACGGGCGGCTCGACTATGCCTTCAACAATGC
>QHBQ01000243.1 GCA_003243865.1 Candidatus Chloroheliales bacterium
TAGGAGAGACGGAAGATGGCAGACGTAACCGTAGTGATGCCCCAGCTAGGCGAGACCGTTACCGAAGGGGTGGTCGGCACCTGGCTGAAGAAGCCGGGCGATAAGGTGGAGAAGTACGAGAGCCTGGTCGAGGTGATTACCGACAAAGTGACCGCCGAGGTGCCTGCGCCGGTCTCCGGTGTGTTGAAGGAGATCCTGGTGCAGGAGGGCGAGACGGTCAAGGTCAACACCAGCATTGCCACTATGACTAGCGATGTCGCCGAGCCTGCCACCGTTGGCGCGGGTGAGAGCGCCGGGGTGGGTACCAGCGTGGAGCTGCCGCCCGCCGCCGCCGATAGCAGCCCTAGCGAGTCTGTATCTGGCAAGGCTGGCTACGAAGCGACCGCACCGATGGACGATGTGGAGAAGAGCGACGGCAAGAGCAACGGCCAGAGCGGCGCTGCCACGGCGCAATTGCTCGACGAGAAAGAAGTCAACCGCCGCTACGCACCCGCAGTGCGCCGCATCGCCCAGGAGCATAACATTGACTTGCGCACCGCGCAGATTCCCGGTACTGGCGGCAACGCGCGAGTGACTAAGGAAGACATCCTCGCCTACGTCGCCACGCAGCCAGGTGGCACCGGCGCGGCTGCCCCCCCGCCCAAACTTGCCGAACCGCCTAAGCCTACCGCGCCGCCTGCCCAGCCCGCAGAGCAAGGCCTTGCTTTCCCGATGGGCGGCAGCCTCGCGCCGTCTACGCCAGCCCCTGCCGCCGCTCCCCCGCCACAGCCAACCGCCCCCGCCTCCCCCAGCCAACCATTGGCCGCTGCTGGCGCTAGCGAGACTCCGGTGCCGCTCACCCCAATGCGCAAGGCAATCGCCGAGCATATGGTGCGCAGCGTGCAGACCTCGCCGCACGCCTGGACGCTGGTCGAGATTGATATGACCAACATCTGGAAGTATCGCGCCGCGCACAAGGAGGAGTTCAAGCAGCGCGAGGGCATCGAATTGACCTTCTTCCCCTTCTTCTGCAAGGCGGTGGTTGACTCGCTGCACCAGTACCCCTATATGAACGCCACCTGGCGCGATGGGCAGGTTGTGCTGCTCAACCAAATCAACATCGGCGTCGCGGTGGACATCCCCGACGGCTTGATCGTGCCAGTAATCAAGGGGGCGGACGGCCTCAGCATCGCTGGCATCGCCCGCAATGTGGTAGACCTCGCCAGCCGCGCCCGCACCAACAAGCTGAAGCTCGACGACATCCAGGGCGGCACCATCACGGTCAACAACCCCGGCGCGTTCGGCAGCATCATGTCCATGCCGATCATCAATCAGCCGCAGGCGGCAATCATCACAATGGAGCAGATTGTGCCGCGCGCGCTGGTGATTGATGGCATGATCGCGATCCGCTACATGATGTACAGCTGCCTCAGCTTCGACCACCGCATCCTTGACGGCGGCGTGGCGGGCCGCTTCCTGCAAACGGTCAAGAAGTGGCTGGAAGGCTACGGCAGCGCGGGCAACAGCCTCTACTAAGCCTAAAGATTAAGGGTGAAAGATTAAAGATGGGGGCGCACTGCGGTGCGCCCTCAGCCTTCCCTCTTTTATCTTCTACATCCCCAACACCTGCCGATAGGCGGATACTGTGGCCTGCGCGGTGCGCTGCCAGGTGAAGCGGGCGGCTTGCGGTGGGCCTTTGGCCCGCAGTTCGGCCTGCCTGGCTTCATCGTTCAGCACGGCCAGCATCGCGGCACTGAGAGTAGCGGGGTCGTGCGCGTCCACCAGGATGCCTGCGTCGCCAACCACCTCCGGTAGGCTGGCGGCGTTGGAGCAGACGAGAGGAGTGCCACACGCCAGCGCCTCCAGTGGGTCGAGGCCGAAGCCTTCGTAGAGCGAGGGGAAGACGAACAGCCCAGCCGCCGCGTACAGAGCGGCCTTGTCCACATCGCTGACCTGCCCCAGCCAGTGCACGTTGTCGCCCAGTCCCAGCCGCCGAGCCTCAGCGTAGACATCGGGGAACAACGCCGGGTTGCTCAATCTCACCTTGTCATCGGGCGGCTTACCGGCGATCGCTAGCGGGCGGGGCGATTGCATCTGAGGCAGGGCGGCGGCATAGGCGCGCAGCAAGCCAATGACGTTCTTGCGCCGGTCAAAGCCACCGATGTAGAAAATAAACCCGTCCGGCAACCCGAACTGCGCCCGCGTTGCTGCCTGCTGTTCAGCAGGGGCGGGCCGATATTGCACCCCTATACCCAGGTATGTTACCTTCACCTGCTGCTCCGGAACGCGCAGCAGCTCGATTATGTCACGCCTTGAGCATTGCGAATCGGTGAGCAGCAGCTGCGCCCGCCGTGCTGCTGCTGTCGCCAGTCGCAGATAGAGACGAAAGAGGCGCGAGCCGCGATACTCAGGCAGCCGTAGCGGGATAAGGTCGTGAACGGTAACTACCAGCGGGCAGGGCTTGAGCAGCGGCGCGGTCATATAGGGCGAATGTAGCAGGTCTATACTCAACATTCGCGCCGCCGCGCCGAGTTCCACCTGCTCCCACCACAACTCGCGCAGGTTATCGCCCATCGCCCGGCGCCGCTGCGCTTGGTAGTGCGCTCCCAGCACCGCATCGGCGTCGTTCGCTACTCTTTGCTCCGGCGGGTGCAGCATCGTTGCCCGCAGTTCGTCACCCACCAGCCTGGCCTCGTGCAGCGCCCGCCACAACTCGCGGGTATATTGCCCGCTGCCGGTAAACGGTTTGTCCCAGAAGAACCCATTGATGCCAATCCGCTTCAGCAAATCACGCTCCGCTAATTCGATATTTAGCATTGCTCGTGCGGCATGATGATAGCACAGCGGTGGATATTTGACAAAGCCAGCAGCGGTCATTATAATTCAGGCTAAGGGTTGGCAACACCGCCCGCACCCGGTGTAAGATGATAGCACAAGATAAAAACCGGATATTTAACCCACAAATCAGCATCATAATCAGGAGGATAAACAAGACAATGGCAAAGCCAGTAGAACTGACCGACAACAATTTTCGCAGCGAAGTGACCGGCACCAATCAGCCAGTGCTGGTGGACTTCTGGGCCACCTGGTGCGGCCCTTGCCGCGCCGTCGCCCCGGTAGTCGAGCAAATCGCTACCGACCTTGATGGCAAGGCCAAGGTTGCCAAACTCGATGTGGATGCCAATCCCATCGCCGCGAGTATGTTCGGCGTGCGCAGCATCCCGACGCTGATCGTGTTCAAGGACGGTCGCGAGGTGGAGCGCGTGGTTGGCGCAGTACCTAACCTGAAGGCCACCTTGCAGGGCAAAATCGAAAAGCACATGGCCTGAGCAGATTTAAGATTGTAGATTGCAGATTGCAGATTGTCGGTGGTGGCTCGGCCACCGCATCTGCAATCTGCAATTTGTGTTTACGCCCATATTGTGAAAGTGGGTAGGCGCAACGCGCACAGCAACAACCCCCAGCGGGGGTTGTTGGAATCTTGACTAACCACAGGGTAGGAGTGAACTACTTTATCTGCACTCTAAGCCATGCTCAAGGCTGGTACGAACGAGGTTGCCTGCTCCTCTTGCTGCTCCATAATCTCGTGCAGGCTGTGTAGGGCGCGATATTGCAAGGCGCGAATCGCACCCTCCTTCTTGTTCATCATCGCGGCGATTTCGGTGTTGTCGTAGCCTTCGATGAATTTGAAGTGGATGACCTGGCGCTGTTCGCCGGTAAGCTGGCTGATCGCCAGGCGTAGCTCCTGCGCCTTCAGGCTGTTCAGTAGCGCTGCTTCGGGGTCAATCGGCTCTTCGCGGGTGATAAGCGTATCATCAAGTGGTAGGCTCTCACGGTGAGTGCGGTAGTGGTCAACCACCAGGTTGTGCGCCAGGCGGTATAGCCACGAGGAGAACGGGTAGCCGGTCCATACGTAGCGCTCGATTGCCTCCCACGCTTTGAGGAACACCTGCCCGCATAGGTCTTCGGCTTCGGACGCATCGCCCACCTTGTAGTAAATGTAGCGGTATATCTTCTCAACGTAGTTGCTATAGAGTGCGGCGAACGCCGCTTCGTCGCGCTTCGTCGCTCGTTGCACCAGTTCCGCCTCATTGGACATCAGAGCCATTGCTTATGCCTCCTTGAACTTCCATCGGATAACAACTCTATTGATGCTACAGTGGCTGCCACCAGGTAAAGTATAAAGCAACATTTGTGCCACATCTGCCGCGATTTTCGTTATCGGCCCCGCTTATGCTATAATTACAACGCAAACTAGCGCTTAAAGTTAGCTTACAGCCAGAAGGAGCAAGATTGGCAATCAAATATAACCTCACCCCGGTACACGGCAGCATCAACTATCTGCCCGGCCCGCAGAACATCGGCGTCATCGTCGGTGCCAACGATAGCGATTGCGCGATAGTGGACAGCGGCCTGACCAAAGAGAACGGCAAGGCCATCCTCAAGGCCCTGTGGGAAGTGGGTCTGCGGGTGGTCGCTATTCTCAATACCCACTCGCACGCTGACCACTTTGGTGGCAATGCCCACATCGTGGCCTCCTCTAATGGCGGCGCAGTGCGGATCTACGCCCCACCAATAGAGGAAGCGTTCATGCGCTACCCCCTACTGGAGCCAACCGGCCTGTTCGCTGGGGCTGCGCCAATCAAGCCGCTCTACTCCCACTTCCTCTACGCCCCACCCTCACCGATTGACGTGGTGCTGTCGCCCGGCCCGCTCGACCTGCCCGAACTGGGCTTCAGCATCGAAGTGGTAGACCTGAAGGGTCACGCCGCCGGACAGATGGGCTACCTTGCCAAGGGTGTGCTGTTCGTCGGCGACCTTGTGCTTCCCGCTGCGGTAATTGAGAAGTACAAAGTGCTGTACTGCGCGGGCGTAACCGAGCATCTCGCCTCGCTCGACCGCGCTCTAACCTACGCTGACCGCGTTGCCGCCGTCGTCCCCGGCCACTCGCCCACGCTAACCCCTGCCGAGTTCAGCGAACTGGTCGCTATTAACCGCGCCCGCTTCGTAGATACCCTCGATTTCATCGTCGCCCATCTTGAGGCTGCCGGGCCGCAGAGCAGCGAGGCGGTGCTGCGAGCGGTCTGCGCCCATTACGACTTCGGCGTCACCACCGCCGAGGCATACTACCTGCTACAGCCTACCATCTACGCGCATCTCAGTTGCCTGCACCAGCAGGGACGAATCGGCTGGCGAGTGGCAGATAATACCGCGCTATGGTACTTTGTTGAGATGAAAGACCCAACTTGATGTCGCTGTGGATATTCCTGATCATCGTCTTTGCCACCTCACTGACAGCCGGGCTGATCGGCGCACTGGTGGGGATTGGGGGTGGCATCCTAATCGTGCCGCTGCTGACGATTGGGTTCGGGATTGACATAAAGTACGCCATCGGCGCGAGTATTGTCTGCACGATTGCCACCAGCAGCGGCGCAGCGGTTGCCTACCTGCGCGACCACATCATCAATCTGCGAGCGGCGATGTTCCTCGAAGTGGCGACTACGGTGGGGGCAATCACCGGCGCGTTTCTCACCGGTATCATCAACCCAAACTTCCTCTACATCCTGTTCGGCGCGGTGATGACCGTTTCGGCGGCGGCGCAGGTGTTCAAGTTCGGCGAGGAGTTGCCGCGAGGGGTGCAGAGCGACAAACTGGCGCTACGGCTCAAGTTGCCCAGCGAATATCCCGACAAACGGCTGGGGTTGGTGCATTACAATGTCACCCGCGTGCCGCTCGGCTTCGGCATTATGTATGTGGCGGGGGTTCTCTCCGGGTTGCTCGGCATTGGCAGCGGCGTGTTCAAGGTGCTGGCGATGGACAGCGCGATGCGAATGCCGATGAAGGTATCCAGCACTACCAGCAACTTCATGATCGGCGTGACCGCCGCCGCCAGCGCGGGCGTCTACCTGGGGCGCGGCAATGTCAACCCGCTGCTGGTCGCGCCGGTGGCGATCGGGGTGCTGGGCGGGGCGCTGCTCGGCAGCCGCATCCTGCCGAACATGACTAATCGGGCCGTCCGCAAGCTATTCGTGCCGATCCTGCTGCTGATTGCCGCGCAAATGATACTGAAAGGGTTTGGGGTGAGCATCTTTGGAGAGTAATTACTCCTCCCCCACCGGGGGAGGTTGGGAGAGGGTCTGTGGCAGATAGCAACGAACAACTGAAAGATATTGAAGCGCAAGAAGTGCGCAAGGCCCAGGCGTTCGATATCGATCTACTGATTGCCCGCGTGCTGCGCGGCGGGGTTTTCACCAGCGCGGCGCTGCTCGCCTTCGGCCTGATCATCTATCTGGTGCAGGAGGCAGGGCAGGCTCGCGACTGGCATACTACCGTAGACTATGTAAGCAAGAACAATCAGCTTTACAAGCTGGGCAACCTCATCCCGGCGCTGTTCGCCTTCGAGCCGCTTGCCTTCGTCGAGGCTGGGGTTATCCTGCTGATCCTCACCCCGATCATCCGCGTGGCAGCCTCGGTGCTGCTCTTCGCCCGCGAACGCGACCTGCTCTACGTGACGATCACCCTTCTCGTGCTGGTTGTGCTGCTGTTCGGCTGGTTTGCGCATTGACTACCAATTGGCTATGGCGCTGGTATAAAACGGATGGGCGCAATGAATTTGCGCCCCCTGCAAGCACGAAACCCGGTGTAGGGGCGCGGATTTATCGCGCCCATCCATTCTTTCATCAAGCAGGGCGCAATGAATTTGCGCCCCTACAAGCACGAAGCCCGTGTAGGGGCGCGGATTTATCGCGCCCAGGTGCCGACATCGCAACCTCCTCAGCGCTGATCCTTGCGTTGCTGAATTATAATAGCGGCAACCGTTAGCAGCACGGTGGCGGCGATTAGTACCAGCCAGTTCAGACCTAGATCAGCGGCATCCAGCGCGTGGTAGAGGGGTTTGGCGAAGAAAGGGTTATCATCTATCTGGTTAAGGTTGGTACTGTTCGCCATCGCCTCCAACCCCCAGCGGCTGATGGTCAGGTTGTTTAGCCAACTGATTGCATTCGGCAGTTGCGGATTCAGGGCTTTGCTCAACAACAATTGGGGAATTATGAGTACCACTAGCACGATTGGCATCTGCTCTTGCTCCTTGAGCGCCGCCGATGCCGCCAGCCCCAGCGCAACTGATGCAATAGTGGTCAGCATCAGGGTGACAGTCAGTTCCAACCAGGTCGGCAACCACACTCCCTGGGCTGGTAGACTAGCAAGCGGCAGCACAACCGCAGCCAGCAGCAACATCTGCAGTACGCTGAATGCACTAAGCACGGCCAGCTTGCTGAGAATGTACGGCCCCACCTGCAAGAACAGCATCCGCTCCCGTTTGTAGATTGCCTTCTCCTTAACCACTTCGCTGATGGCGTTGAAGCTGCCCAGGAAGAGGGCGAGCAAGGTGAGCGCCAGCAACAGGATTTGTGCATTGGTGTAGTCACCAACCACTTTGGTTGGGAACGCGGGGTTCTCCGCCCGCGTGGTGAAGATCGAGCCGCCCCTATCGCTGAGACTAGCCAGCAGCACCAGCAGACCAAGTGCGATTGGCAACAACAAGTTAGCGGCCAGCGTAAGCCGTTTGTGCCGGTTGAACATCGTGCTAGCATAGCGGCGAGTTAGGGTCAGCCACTGGCTGAAGAAAGGCGCCTGGCTGACCGGCCGGGTTTTGTTCTGCTGGGGTGCAATGCGCTGGGCAGCGTTTCGTACTCGATGCTTGAGGAACCGCTCGTAGTAGGTAGAGCGATGATATTCGCCCGCCACCGCTTTGGACTCGATTGGTGTACTGGCTTCCAGAGCTTGATATATCTTAGGGTACTGCTTCTCGGCAGCTACTTCGCTTATCGGTTGCAGCTTTGCAGTCGGGAGCGCCGTGCTATAGAAGGGTATCGCCTCGGCCATCGGGCCGAAGAAGGTGAGATAGCCATGCGAGAGCATCGCCACGTAGTTGCACTGCTCGGCTACATAGTCCAGCCGATGCGTAACCAGCACAACGCCAATGCTTTGGCGGTTACGCATCCTACCAAGCAACTCCATGAACTCCTCCTCCATGCCAGGGTCCAAGCCTGAAGTTGGTTCGTCGAGGAACAGGAAGCTGGGCTTAGTCAACAACTCAACTGCCACACTCACGCGCTTGCGTTGCCCGCCACTCAGGTTGCTAACCAGCTTATGCTGATGAAGGGTCATGTGCAGCTTGTCAAGCACATCGTCAATCAAGCGGCGGCGTTCATGCGGCAGCATCCCTTGGGGTAGCCGCAATTCGGCGGCATAAGCAAGCACCTGCTCGACGGTTAGCTCGGTGTGTACGATGTCGTCTTGCGGCACATAGCCTATGGATGTGCGGAACAGGTCTAGCTGGCGGTCTACCGCCTCACCGTTGAGCAGAAGTTGCCCTCCAGTAGCAGGCGCGTAGCCACATAGAGCATTGAGCAGGGTGGTCTTGCCGCTGCCGCTGCACCCCAGCAGGGCGATGAAGTCGCCTGACTGTACGCTGATGCTGGTGGGATGCAGCAGGGTGGTGCGCGCGCTGCTCTTGAAGATCTGCTTGACCAGGTCAATGCCGTCAAGTCGCATCTGCTGGGGGGTGAAGATGCGAAGGATGCTGCCATCCAGGCGGAAGCGGTAGGGTCCGATGCGAATGAGCGCCCCCGGCCTTAGCTCGACCTCACCCTGAACCCTCTGACCGTCAACGTGGCTGCCATTGGCGCTGTCATGGTCGCGCAGGAAGTAGTGGCCCGCGCGTTTGAAGATGGTGGCGTGTTCACGGCTGACTGTAGGATGGTTGAGTTCCAGGTCAAGCTCACCACTACGCTTCTGCATAGGATGACGACCAAGATGAACCTGCCAGAGGTTGAGGTCTACCTCCGGCAGCGGTGGCGCTTCGACCGATGCCTGGTTTGCGGGATGCACTAATGGTTCCTCCAGCCCTTACAGCCAAGATTGCAGCGGCTGAATTATAACATTTGCGCTGCCTTTTCTCCACTGCTAATCTGATGGGTGCGTCGCAAGCGCACGAGGGCGGGCAGCCGCCCACCCATATGCATCAAAAATAAGCGCAAGGTGGGGAACTTACAGGGGGTCTGGGGGTAAGCCCCCAGAGGCTGACCTGCAACAGTGCTGGGACTAAGCATCATTGCGCCATGCCTGAGAATGCAACCGATATGCTTACGAGTAGCATTTGGAGTTTGCATCAGCTGGGGGCTTACCCCCAGACCCCCTGGCTCATCCTCGGCTTTCGTCCTAATTTGATGCTCATGGGCGGGCCACCGCCCGCCCCTACGTTTACTATCTGGTTCGCGCCCCAGGGCGGGCCACCGCCCGCCCCTACGATGAAACAATAACTTGCGACCCGTTCTAATTTTTGGCCCCCTTGCTAAACCCACCTACTCGTGTTAGAATGTTCCGGCAATCGAGGGAATGTAGCAATCGAAAGGATGTAGACAATGCAGGGCAGGGGCGGCGCGTTGGCGGTGGGCAGCCGGTTGCAGGGTGGCAAGTACGTGGTCGAGGCGGTGCTGGGTGAAGGCAGCTTCGGCATCACTTATCGTGCCGCCAACACCGGTTCGCGGCTGCACCAGCAGGTAGCGATTAAGGAACTGTTCATCGAGGGTAGCACGCGGGCGGAGGCCGGTCGCGTGCTGCACCCGCCGGAACGCAGCGACGAGTCGTGGGGTAGGCTGACCAGCAACTTCGAGCGCGAGGCCCAGACAATCGCCCGCCTCAAGCACCCCGGCATCGTCACCGTCTACGATTGCTTCGAGGAGAACGACACCCTCTACATCGTGATGGAGTTCGTGGACGGCACCAACCTCGACCGGCTGGTGCGGCAGCGGGGCGGACACTTGCCGGAGGCCGAGGCTCTAGGCTACGTGGCCGAGATAGCCGCCGCGCTGACCGTGCTGCACGCCAACGGGGTGCTGCACCGCGACATCAAGCCCGCCAACATCATGATTGACAAATCCGGTCACGCGGTGCTGATAGATTTCGGCACCGCCCGCGACTTCGTGCTGGACAAGACGCTCACCCACTCGGTGATACTCACCCCCGCGTTTGCGCCACCGGAGCAATTCCAGCCGCGCGCCCATCGTGGCCCGTTCACCGACATCTACGCCTTGGCAGCCACTACCTACTGGCTGCTTACTAGCGACCTGCTCGATATGTGGAATACCGGCAAGGTGAAAGAGGATGAGCGGCTCAGTCCGCGCATTCGCGCCGCGCTTACCCACGCCCTCGCCTTCAACTCCACTGACCGCACTCCCGATGCTGCAAGCTTCAGCCGCGAACTGCTCGGCCCAGCCACGCCGCAGCCCGCCAGCCCGCCGCCCGCCAGGCCGGTCAGCCCCACCGCGACGACGCTGCCCAACGCGCCCCAACCTGCCGCCACGCCTGGCGCGGCTGTTGAGCGCCCGCACCAGCGCAACCTTGGGGGTGATGCGACGATCGTAGAGAGCAGCGAGCAGCGCGGCTACACCCTGCCGCCAATGTACCCACTGCCCACCGATGAGTACATCATCGATCAGCAGAGGTGGTGGGGCGCATTGCCGATAATTGCGGGTATCCTTGCCGCAGGTGTGCTGCTGGTTGCGCTTTACAACTTGATGCTCAGTGGCAGGGGCAGCGCAGGTAGTGGTGCGCTGGCCACGCCGGTTATTGTCGCCAACGCGGCAATTACTAATACCATCCCTGTCGCAACCTCGATTACAACGGTCACCTCTACCAGTGTACCTACTATATCATACCCGGGTGGCGTCCCCCCCACCGCTGCGCCACCTCTGACCTCGACCAACACCACGCCCGGTCCCATTGCGATTAATGTGGATAAGGGCATTGCTGACAAGACCATGACCATCATCACCAATCGCGGCACTGTCGTCCTCGGCCTCTTCAGCAACGCCGCACCGAACACGGTAAAGAATTACGAGGAGCGCGCCAATCGCGGCGAGTACAACGGGCGCACGTGGCACCGTGTCGAGGAGTGGGTGTTGCAGGGCAATGACCCCGCTGGCATCGGCTCAGGCGGTGGCAACATCCCCACCGAGATTAACAAGGTACCGTTCGGCATCGGTTCGCTCGGCGTTGCCCGCACCAATGACATTACTTACAGCAACGACAGCCAGCTCTTCATCGTCAAGACTATTGACCCGGTCAAGTACCAGAACTTTACCTTCCTGAACGGCGTCTTTGACCCGAAGACCGGCGCACCCAG
>QHBQ01000400.1 GCA_003243865.1 Candidatus Chloroheliales bacterium
AAATTCGGGATGACTCATGTCTTCCCGCGTCTTCCGTTTGCTTAGACGTTCCTGCTCGCACCTTGAATGTCGAGGCCAACGCATGGCTCATCGCCAACGACCCAGGCATCGTGACCTGGCGGGATAATAGCGACATCACCTGGCCCGAGATCGGCTTCTGTACCATCGTCCATCACTGCGTGAATGTGCCCGGAAATGATGTAGCTAAAATGTGTTACCTGGCAACTCTCCGTGCCTACGAGGGGCTTGATATGCTCTGACCACTTCCAGCCAGGCTCATAGATCACTCTATAGATGGACATATCGCCAAAACTGACGGTTTCTTTCTTAGTGTTTGGGGGCGTGAGCGTTTCGTCTGGGGCATTGAAGCTCTTCTTTTGCAATTTTGACATGGATGGTGTTTCCCTTTCTAGACTTCCCTGCTTGATCCAAGCAAGGTGCCTATGTGGCAGCAGGAGTGATCTCCATTCCTGGGGCATCCTGGGGGCTGAACATTCAGCCCTTCTAGCGCAATTGCAATTGTACAGCATTTGTCGCAACCTGTCAATACCTTTTAGCCCCGACTTTGACAGCAACTTACCAGCATCTACGGCTCGTTCATCTTTGTCAAGTGCAAGCGGGATAATGGCTCACCCACCAGCCGCCGCAGTTCGTCCCAGAAGGCGGGATAGGAGACACTGACCGCCTCCGCGCCTTCGATGGTGGTGGGGCCGTCGGCGAGCAGCGCGGCGATAGCGAAGGTCATCGCAATGCGGTGGTCGGCGTGGCTATCAATCGTGGCCCCATGCAGCTTGCCGCCGGTGATGATCATGCCGTCGGATCGCTGCTCCACCGCGATGCCCATCCGCTCCAGGCCCTCGGCGACGGTGGCGATGCGGTCGGTCTCCTTCGCGCGCATCTCTGCGGCGTCGCGGATAACGGTGCGGCCCGCGGCGCAGGCAGCGGCCACCGCCAGGGCGGGCAGTTCGTCAATCAGGGTCGGGATGATCGCGCCGCCCACCTCGATACCACGCAGTTGGCTGCTGCACACGGTGATGTCGGCGACCGGTTCGCCCGCCTGTTCACGCTGGTTGTGCATGACGACGTTGCCACCCATCGCTTGAAGCACATCAACGATGCCGCGGCGGGTCGGATTTATGCCCACCCCGCGCAGGGTCAATTCGGCGTCGGGGTGAGTTACACCTGCAACCATCCAGAACGCGGCGGTGCTGATGTCGCCTGGCACTACCAGCGAACGCGCCTTCGGTTGCATCCCGCCGACGATGCTGATTAGCCCCTCCTCTTCGCCCGGCTCAATCCCAATATCGAGTGGCACGCCCATCGCCTTGAGCATTCGCTCGGTATGGTCACGACTGACGACCTTGCCGCGCAGCAGGGTGCTGCCCCGCGCGTAGAGCGCAGCGAGCAACAAGGCTGACTTTACCTGGGCACTGGCAACTGGCAGGGCATAATTGATAGCGTGCAGCGGGAGTATGCCTCTGATTGCCAATGGGGCGAACCGGCCGTTGCTGCGGCCCATCAGCCGCGCCCCCATCAGCGCCAGCGGCTCTACCACGCGGGCCATGGGCCGCGCCCGCAGGCTGGCGTCGCCGGTCAGCACGCTGAAGAAGGGTTGGCCCGCCAGCAGCCCGGCTAGCAGCCGCATTGTCGTGCCGGAATTGCCTACATCCAGCACGTCTGCCGCCTCGCTCAGCCCATAGAGGCCCACCCCCTGCACCGTCAGCCGCGCTGGTTGGCCGTCGCCCTGCTCAAGCGTGGCGCTTACCCCCAGCGCTTGCAGCGCGCGCACGGTTGCCAGGCAGTCCGCGCCGGTGAGGAAGTTGTCAATCGTGGCGCTGCCCTCGGCAATCGCGTTGAAGATGGCGGCGCGGTGCGAGATAGACTTATCGCCGGGCATATCCAATGCACCGGCGATACGGCTGGGGGGGTTGATGGTCTGGCTTGACAAAGTTGCGCCTAATCCTTGTAGACCGCCAGCTTGCGGTAGTCGGATAGATGCTCCTTGCAGGAGGAGCATAGCACGGCAGTGGCGCGGCGGCGTTTGATGCCGGTGCGGGAGCGATAATCGTAGCTGTAGCTGTAGCGGCCCCAGTGCTTGGCGCAGTAAAACGAGCCGCAGCGCTCGCAGGTGACGATGTGGGCGTTCTCGCAGCCCTCGTTGCCACATAGCCCGTGCGCGTTGCGCGACTCGGCCACTTCGCGGCGGATGGTCTCCAGGTAGGCGGCCTCTTCGTGCTTGAGGCGGCGGGCGTAGTCGTGGCGACAGTGGCGGCAGACGCTCTGCTCTTCGTTGCCGTGCTGCGAACAGAAGTCGCGCCCGCACATGATACAGGTGTTGTCCGCGCTGTTCAGGCAGAGGATGAACCCGCTCTTGCACCTGACCTTTGCCACCGCGTGATCATCTGCCACCGCGTGATCATCCGCTACTGCTGGTATCTGCACCTGGGTCGGTGCCTCCGCCCGGCTATGCGCCTCGACCCGATTCTGCGCTTCAATCATTGTTGCCTTTCCTCCAGGTATGGGATTGTAGGTTGTAGGTACAAGGTACGAGGTACGAGGTACGAGATAAGGTAAGTCTCTGCTCGCTACTCGTTACTCGTTACTCGTTACTCATTACTCATTACTCGTTACTCATGCCTCATGCCTCGACGCTACAGCCGCGTTGCCCGCTGGCGGAGCAGGTGGTCAGCTAGAGTGATTGCCAGCATTGCTTCGGCGACCGGTACGGCGCGGGGGCAGATTGAGGGGTCGTGCCTGCCCTTGACGCTGATAGTGGCGGGGTTGCCGCTGGTGTCTATGGTCGGCTGCTCCTTCGCAATGCTGGCGGCGGGCTTGATCGCCACCCGCACTACGATGTCCTCGCCAGTGCTAATGCCGCCCAGGATGCCACCGTGATTGTTGGTGGTGGTGCCGACTCGTCCGTCTTTCATCGTGAATGGGTCGTTGTGCTGTGACCCGCGCAGGCCAACCGAGGCAAAACCGCTGCCGATCTCCACCCCTTTGGTCGCGCCGATGCTCATCATCGCTTTGGCAATGTCGGCGTCGAGCTTGTCGAACACCGGCTCACCCAATCCCGCTGGCACATTGCGTGCCACGATTTCGATGATGCCGCCGACTGAATCCTCATCGTCACGGGCAGCTTCGATGTGGGCGATCATGCGCGCGGCGGCTTCGGCATCGGGTGCGCGCACGATGTTGCGCTCAATCTCGTCCTCGTCGGTGCGCGTCGCCACGATGTCGCCAATCTGCCTGACATAGCCGATGATGTTGATCCCAAAGTGGGCAAGCAGCTTGCGGGCGATTGCCCCCGCCGCCACGCGGCAGGCGGTCTCCCGTCCACTGGCCCGCCCGCTGCCCCGCCAGTCGCGGGCGCCGTATTTAGCATAGTAGCTGTAGTCGGCGTGGCCGGGGCGGTAGAGGTGTTTGATGCTCTCGTAGGCGCTGGGGTCAGCATCATAGTTGTATATTATCAAACTGATCGGCGTGCCGGTCGTTACGCCCTCGAACACGCCTGACATAATATTTATCGTGTCGCTCTCCTTGCGCGGCGAGGTGATTTTGCTCTGCCCCACGCGCCGGCGGTCGAGGTCGTGCTGGATGTCGGCTTCGCTTAGGGCTAGCCCCGCCGGGCAGCCGTCCACCACGCAGCCAACCCCCTTGCCGTGCGACTCGCCCCAGGTGGTGATTGTGAACATCTTGCCGAGTGTGCTGCCCGCGCTCATTTTCGTTTTCCCCAGCCGATTTTGGCCGCTTCTTTGGACACTCTATTATATACATCTAT
>QHBQ01000464.1 GCA_003243865.1 Candidatus Chloroheliales bacterium
AAAGTTACCCTTGTCAGCCCGCTGGGGGCTTAGTTGATCAAATTCCCGGGCCGTACTTCTCGCGGTTGGATATCGCTTCCTCCAGCGCCACCCCCATTGCCGCGGCGGTGTGTTCACCGTCGTAGCGCCGTCCATTGATGAAGAAGGTGGGCGTACCCTGGACGCGGGCGCGGATACCCTGGCGGAAGGAGTCGCGCACCTTCTCCTTGTAGGTATGTTCCTCCAACGCGTTGTCGAAGACATCCAGATCGAGGCCAAGTTGCTGTGCGTAGCGGTCGAGGTCTTCACGGGTGAGGTGGCGCTGGTTCTCGTAGAGCAGGTCGTGCATCAGCCAGAACTTGCCATGCGCACCCGCTGCCTCAGCCGCCTCGCTAGCAAGCTGGGCGTGAGGATGGCTGCTGGTAATTGGAAAGTGGCGGAAGACGAAGCGCAGCCGATCGCCCATTTGTTCCTGCACCTGCTTGATCACCGGGTAGGCTTCACCGCAGTAGGGACACTCGAAGTCGCCGTACTCCAGCAGCGTAACCGGCGCGTCGTCCGGCCCCTCGCGCCAGTCCTCAGCGGTTACTTCCGGCAAACTGCGTGGGGTAAGAGCCATTACTTGCTACCTTCCAACTGCTCCAGCGCGTCGAACACCTTGGGGATTTCAGGGATGATGGCGCGCTCAGGGGAGACATCGGCATAAGCGATCTTGCCGTTCTCGTCCACCACGAAGGTGGCGCGCTCTGCCGCACCGTCGGGGTTCTGTACGCCGTAGGCGCGGATCGCCTCAGCCTTGCGGTCGGCTAGTAGCGGGAAGGTGATACCTAGCTGTTCCGCCCATGCCTTGTGGCTGTGGCGGCTGTCAGCGCTGATACCAAGTATAGTTGCGCTCTTCTGCTCGAAGTCCGGCAGCACCTCTTGCAGCAGGTTCATTTCATTAGTGCAGGTACCACTCCAATCGTAGGGGTAGAAAACGAGGACGACGGGACGGCCCCGAAAATCGTGCAGGTGGACATCGTTATTGTTGGCATCCTTGAGCGTGAAGTCGGGGGCTTGGTCGCCCGCCTTCAATTTGGTATTGCTTTGCTCAGTCATAACTTGCTCCTTTCGCTTAACTGAAAGTACCTGGATTGCGCGAGATTACTTCGCGCTGGGTTAATTATACCAAATCGGGTGACTACAACGCACAAACCGATGTAGGGTGGCACGCTGATGCGCATAGGCATCAAATTAGGGCGAAAGCCGAGGATGAGCCAGGGTGTCTGGGGGTAAGCCCCCAGCTGCTGCATACTCACCAATGCTACTCGTAAGCGCACTGGTCGCCCCGCTCCGGCATGGCGCAATGATGCTTAATCCCAGCATTGCTGCCGGTCGGCAGCTGGGGCTTACCCCTAGACCCCCTGTATGTTCCACTGCCCTGTTCTTTTTTTGATACCTATGGGATGGCACGCTAGTGCGCCAATACCTCATCGGGAAATCTCTACGTCAGGCAGCACCTTGCCAGGGTTGAGCAGGTTGTGGGGGTCGAGGGTACGCTTGAGGGTGCGCATCAGGTCGAGGGCGGCGGGGCCGACGCCCGCTTCGAGGTAGCCGCGCTTGAGGCTGCCGACGCCGTGTTCGCCGGAGATCATCCCGCCCAGGTCGAGCGCGGCGCGGACGATTTGACCCTCGGCAAGTATGGCGGCAGCAGCCTGGACCGGGTCATTGGCATCGAACAGGATGCAGGGATGTACGTTGCCGTCGCCTGCGTGACCGGCCACCGCGATTTTCACGCCGGTTTCAGCCGCAATCTGCTCTATCCGCGCCACCATCTGAGGGATGGCCGAGCGCGGCACTACCACATCTTCGACGTAGAGGTTGGGGGCGGCGGCCACCATCGAGTTGTAGACGTTGCGCCGCGCGGCCCACAATCGCGCCCGCTCCTGCTCATCGGTGGCAATCTCCACCCGCTGTCCGCCGTGCGCCTCGCAGGTGGCCTGTACCCACCGCAGTTCGTCACGCACCGCCCGCGCATCGCCGCCGTCCTGCTCCACCAGCATCATCGCGCCCGCATCCTGGGGCAAGCCGAGGTGCAGCAGGTTCTCAATCGCCACCAGGGTGGCATGGTCCATCAGTTCGATGGTGCAGGGCAGGATACCGCTGTGTAGCACGGCAGTGACGGCATTGGAGGCGGCGTCGAGGCTGGAGAAGAGCGCGGTCAGCGTGGCCCGCACTGGTGGCAAGGGCAGTAGCCGCAGCGTCACTTCGGTGATGATGCCTAGCGTCCCCTCCGCGCCGATGAACAGGTGCATCAGGCTGTAGCCGGACGCCTGCTTGTGCGCCTTGCCGCCCAGCCGCAGAGTCTGCCCATCGGCCAACACCACGGTCATGCCCAGCACGTAGTTGCGGGTCATGCCGTACTTGAGGGCGCGGGGGCCGCCAGCGTTGACCGCAACGTTGCCGCCGATGCTGCACCAGCTAAGGCTGGCGGGGTCGGGCGGGTAGAACAGGCCAAGCGCCTCGACCGCCACCTGCAAGTCGCCGGTGACGACCCCGGCCTCGGCAGTGACGGTCATTGCTGGTGCATCAATCTCGATGACGCGGTTGAGGCGGGCGAGGCTGAGGATCAAGCCGCCCTCGGACACCGCGCCGCCCGCCAATCCGCTGCCCGCCCCGCGGGTGACGATTGGCACGCTGAACTGCCCCGCCAGCTTCACCACCACGGCAACTTCCTCGCTGCTCCCTGGCTCGACCACGATAGCGGGCAGGGCAAACGTGTCGGTGGCATCGTGGCTCCACTGTGCCAGGTCAGCAGTGTGGACGTACTGCGCACCCAGCGTGCCATACAGCGCGGAGGTCAGCCTGGTTGTCGAATCGAGCATCGTTACCCTCCCCTACAGAAATGTTCTCGCCCCTATGATAACGGAAAAAGCCGAAAGGTGAAAGTGCCAGTATCAGTATCAGTTTCATTGCGACACAAGGTGGCGGCAAAACTGATACTGATACTGGCAGCAAGGCAAGACAGCGGNTTTGGCAAGGGGACGAAGCGGGTTTAAGGTGGCGGGAATAAGAAGAGGGCAAAGCAGCGCCACGACCGGATCGGCGCTGCCTTGCCCTTNTTTGACNGTTTCGGCTAGCCCTCGAGGTGGTAGAACTCGCGCCTACCGCTCTCTACCAGCGGGACCATCCGTGCAAACCAGTCGGCAAACTCTGGCAGGGAGAACACCCTGGCCGAAGTCTGCTCCCATTCGCCTATGCTCGCCATCTCAGTTTCGGTGACGACGGTGAAGAACGGGCCGCTGGCGTCGGTGAGGATGCGCTGGGCAAAGCTCATCCCCCACTTCTCCTGCGACTGCTGCCGTGCTTCCTCGAGCAAAGCTACCAGCTCGCCCCCCTTGCCGTATCCGGCTTGAAAAACGTCTCGTACGATAATCATCGTGGTTTCCTTTCTGTTTGTTTATACACGTTCTGGTGGCGAGCTTGCCCATCGCCGTACCGCTAATGGGCAAGCTGCGCCTTCGACTAAACGGGTTCTTTGGCCTGAAGCGTTAGCTAGGGTCTGGCCTCGAACAAGTTGTTGAAGGGGTTCTCCAGCGGCACACGACGGGCGTGGCTGAAGCCTGCTTCCTTGCATAGCTCAAGTGTCGTCTTCTCTGGCATCCCCGCCGTACCCAGTGCGGCCCCGCCGCCAGCCAGTGAGGTGGTCATGCAGTAGAGGTTGCTCGCGCCGTAGAAGAACGCAGCGATCGGGTTGGCGTTCTCCTCCAGCTTGTCCGAGACGTTGATCTCCAGGCAGATGTATGTCCCGTTGGGGCGCAACGCCTGGCGGATGGTTCGTAGGATGCCGCGCGGGTCAACCGCATCGTGAATGACATCGAAGGTGGTGATGATGTCGTACTGGCCCGGTAGGCCTTGCGCTGCGTCAAGGGTCTGGAAGCGGATACGGTCGGCGACGCCAGCAGCCTCGGCGTTGGCACGGGCGCGCTCGATGGTCGGCGCGAACACGTCATAGCCGACGAAGCGGGAGTTGGGGAAGGCCTGAGCCAGCTTGATCAAGGCTCGGCCCCGCCCGCAGCCGACATCGGCCACCTCCGCGCCGCGCTCCAGCGCAGCCAGGGCATCAGGCATCGCGGGCAGCCACTGCTGCAACAGCAGGTTCTCGAACCAGCCGTTGCTGAAGCGCTCGAAGCCGTCCCACATATCGTCGCTGTAGGCCGATTGCGGCACGCCGCCCCCGTGGCGGAAGGCTTGCTGCAACTGGTCGAGGATGCCCGGCCAACTCATCACCGTCTGGTGAATACCGCCGAAGAAGTAGGGGCCATTCTCCTGCGCCAACACCGGTTGGTATTCTGCGGGAAGGGTGAAACGGCGGCTGGTTGGGTCATACTCCAGGTAGCCATTGGCGAACATCGCGGCCAGCCACTCGCGGGCGTAGCGTTCCTTAATGCCGGTGCGGGCGGCGAGTTCGCTACTGGTAGCTGGCCCCTCCGCTGCCAGGTTCTTGAACAGGCCCAGCCGATCGCCGAGGCTTGCCAGTATCGTGCTGGTCGTGCCAGCGGTGTCACCCATGACCTTGCCCACGAA
>QHBQ01000262.1 GCA_003243865.1 Candidatus Chloroheliales bacterium
CACGCGGGCATCGCTACCCAGGCGGCAGTTGAGAAGGAGCTTGCCAAAGAGGGTCTCAGCCGCCACGATCTAGGCCGCGAGAAGTTCCTGGAGCGGGTCTGGGCCTGGCGCAAGCAATACGGCAACACCATTCTCGACCAGACCCGTCGCCTCGGTGCAAGCTGCGACTGGAACCGCCTCGTCTTCACCCTCGACCCTGGCCCCGCGCTGGCAGTCCGCACCGCTTTCAAGCAACTCTACGATGAGGGGCTAATCTATCGCGGCGAGCGCATCGTCAACTGGTGTCCCAACGATATGACCGCCATCTCCGACCTGGAGGTTGACTATGAAGAGCGCACCGACCCGCTGTACTACATCAAGTATGGACCAATCGTGCTCGCCACCGTTCGCCCCGAAACCAAACTGGGCGATACCGGCCTTGCCGTCCACCCCAACGACCCGCGCTACCGCCACATGGTGGGCAAGGACCTCGACATCCCCAGCGTCATCGGCCCAATCAGCGTCCTCGTGGTTGCCGACGAGGCGGTGGATATGGAGTTCGGCACCGGCGCAATCAAGGTCACGCCTGCGCACGACTTCACCGACTTCGAAATCGGCCAGCGCCACAACCTGCCCTTCCGCCAGGTCATCGGTAAGGATGGGCGGATGAACGAGAACGCCCACCAGTACGCCGGGCTGACTGTCGAGGAAGCGCGCGAACGCATCGTTGACGATATGCAGAAGCTGGGTTTGATTGACCACATTAACCGCAACTACATCCACAAGGTGGGGGTCTGCTCGCGCTGCGGCACGGTTATCGAGCCACTAATCAGCGAACAGTGGTTCGTCAAGATGAAGCCGCTGGCCGAACCGGCCATCGCGGCGGTCAGGGATGGGCGGACCGAAATCGTCCCGCAGCGGTTTGACAAGATCTACTTCAACTGGCTGGAGAACATCCGCGACTGGTGCATCAGCCGCCAGTTGTGGTGGGGGCATCGCATCCCCGTCTGGTACTGCGACGGTTGTGGCGGGCAGACGGTCAGCGTCGGCGACCCCACCGCCTGCGAGCAGTGCGGCAGCGCCAGCATCCACCAGGACCCCGATGTACTCGACACCTGGTTCAGCAGCGGGCTGTGGCCGATTAGCACCCTCGGCTGGCCGCAGCAGACGCCCGACCTGGCCTACTTCTACCCCACGTCTGTGATGGAGACCGGCTACGATATCCTCTTCTTCTGGGTTGCGCGGATGATGATGCTCTGCCTGCACTTCACCGACCAGGTTCCGTTCAAGACCGTCTACCTGCACGGCATGATCCGCGACGCGATTGGCCGCAAGATGTCGAAGAGCCTGGGCAACGGGGTTGACCCGCTGGAGTTGATTGACAAGTATGGCAGTGACGCACTGCGTTTCGGCCTGCTGACGGGCAGCACCCCCGGCAACGACATCAAGTATTCCGCCGAGCTAGCGGAGAAAGGGCAGCGCTTCGCCAACAAGCTGTGGAACGCTACCCGCTTCATGCTAATGCTGGCAAGCGAGGACGCCGCTCCGCCCGTCGCGCCGACCCTGGCCGACCGCTGGATCACCAGCCGCTACAACGCGCTGCTCGCCGAGGTCAACCGCCTGCTCGAAGCCTACCAGTTTGGGGTCGCCGGGCGGTTCATCTACGAGTTCCTGTGGAACGAGTTCTGCGACTGGTACATTGAGATGCTTAAGCTGCCGGGCCGCGCCAGCACCGCTACCGCCCGCTCCATCCTGGACGCGACCTTGCGCCTGCTCCACCCCTATATGCCGTTCGTCACCGAGGAGCTATGGCAGCACCTCAACGGCTTCCCCGCTAACGACGAAACCTTGCCGAAGGACAAGCGCAGCATCATCGTCGCGCCCTGGCCTACCACGATCGGTGAGCGGGACGAGGCGGCGGAACACGACATCACCCTGCTGATTGAAGCCATCACTGCCATCCGCAACGCCCGTAGCGAAGCGAAGGCCGAGCCGAGCCGCAAGATTGCCGCGCGCATCACTGCCCACACCAATGCAGCGGCAACCACCTTCACCGCCGAGCGCGACGTGCTCATCCGCCTTGCCAACCTCGACCCTGCCCAGCTTGAAATCGTTGACGCTAACAACTCCCCTCTCCCCCCCGGGGGAGAGGAGCCGAGTGTCAGTGTCAACAACGCCCCTCTCCCTACCGGGGGAGAGGGGCTGGGGGAGAGGGCGAGCGAGGGCATCAGCATCGCGCTGAACGAAGCCGACATCTTCCTACCCCTGGCCGGGCTGGTGGACATGGAGGCCGAGCGCAAGCGCATCGCCGCTGAGATCGCCGAGGCCGAGCGCGACATCCAGAACGCCGAGCGGCTGCTCGCCAACGACAACTTCACCGCCCGCGCCAAGCCGGAAGTCGTTCAGAAGGAGCGCGACAAGCTGGCCGCCGCCCGTGACCGGCTGGCCCGCCTCACTTCCCGTGCGGCGAGTGATAAATGATTGGTGATTAGTGATGAATTGTAGGGGTGGGTTGCACTCGCCCGCGTGCGGTACGAAAATGCCTATCGCAAGCGATGTACTGGTGTAGGGGCGAATCGCATACGCCCCGGTGCAACTACATCTGCTTGCGATGAGCATTGACGCGCTTCGAGTGGGCGAGTGCCACCAGCCCCTACATCAGCATTGGTGCTTGCATCTGGCATCGCGTCAAGGCGACAGGGCGTATGCGATTCGCCTCTACACCATTATGGGCGCTTGCAATTGACGTATGCAAACGACAAAGGGCGCACCCGTATGTGCGTACTTCATCTTTAATCTTTAATCTACGCTGAGAGATTCTGCTCGAAGAAGTCATTGACTCGCGCCATGTACTCGTCATAGTATAGCTCGCCCGCGCGGGCGTGGCTGGCATCCGCAACCAGCCAGCGGCTCTTCGGCTCGGCAGCGGCCTCGAACAGCCTATCGCAGTGGCTATAGTTGATCAGCTGATCGGCCTGACTGTGGATGAACATAATTGGGCGGGGTGCAATCAAGTTGACCACATCAATGGGGCGCACCTGGCTGGCGCGAAAGCCGGAGAACATCTCTGAGAACATCATCAGCGGGCCAGCGACCACCGGGCCAGGCAGCTTGAACGTATTCCTGAAGCCTTGATAGACAACATCCCGCAGCGTGGCGAAGCTGCTGTCGGCCACCACCGCCTTGATCGCGGCGCACTCGGCGGCGGTCAAGATCGCAGTCGCCGCACCCATCGAGACGCCGATTACGCCGATGCGCTCTGGGTCAACTTCGGGGCGGCTCTTCACGTATCGCACCGCCGCATACAAGTCGCGGCGCTCCTTATAGCCGATGCTGCTATGCTTGCCCCCACTCTTGCCATGACCGCGGAAGTCGAACAGCAGCACGCTGTGGC
>QHBQ01000029.1 GCA_003243865.1 Candidatus Chloroheliales bacterium
GTAGACAGCATCACCTTCGACTGGCAGGATGCCTATGTGGTCAGCACCACCGGCACCATCCTCGCCACCATCATGCACGTCAACCAGACCACCCAGGTCTGGACCAACATGACCTTCAACATGACGCCATACGCAGGGCAGACCGTACGCATCAAGTTCCTGGTGCATGGCGACAACGCAGGCGACCCCACCGATATGTACGTTGATGATGTAAGCCTGGCTGCGCCTGGTGCCTGCGGCACGCCCACCACTACCCCAACCCCGAGCGGCGCAACCGCAACCCCAACCCAGTGCGCTGGCGGTGGCACACCCGGACCCTGGATCGTGAAAGCACCGTTCCCCTACAACGCACGTGGCCCGGCCCTCGCCAGTGACGGCACCTACGTCTACGCCAGCGGTGGCTACGACGGCTCAACTGTCCACATGGACAACTACCGCTATAACCCGGTGGCCGACACCTGGACGCTGCTAGCGCCCTCCACCATCCCACACTTCCTCGGCCCCGCGGTCTATGGCAACAACGGCAACGTCTACGTTATGGGCGGCTTCGGCACGTCGAGCCCAATAAACGCGGTCCAGATCTACAACATCGCAGGCAACTCGTGGACGGCTGGCGCGCCGATGCCAGCCACGTTGAGCGACCACGCCGCAGCCTACTACAACGGCAAGGTCTATGTGGCTGGTGGCTACAACGGCTCGGGCGCGGTCAACACGCTTTACATCTACGACATCACCGCTAACTCCTGGACCACCGGCGCACCGCTGCCAGCGGCACGCTACCTGCCCGGCTTCGGCATCATCAACGGCAAGTTCTACTTCGCCGGCGGAGCGGATGGTGGGGCCAACCACACTGAGGTTTACATCTACGATATCACTGCTGGCACGTGGACCACGGGCACACCGCTGCCCACCGGCAGCACCGGGCCGGGCAGCGCCGTGGTGAACGGTAAGCTCTGGGTCATCGGCGGCGGGTTCCCCAATACTGGGGACCACGCAGTCGGGGATACAGGCGCGCCGGGCAAGCTGGGGGCGGCAGCTCCCTCTACGATGGCAATCACGCAGATCTATGACCCCGCGACCTCCACCTGGACGAATGGCCCAGCGATGAACGTGAACCGGCTGTGGTTCTACGCCGCAGTCGCGGGCAGCGCGGTGGTAGCGACCGGCGGAGATCAGACGGCCGGATCCCCGATCAACGACAACGAAGTCTCGCTCAACCCGCCCGCCGCCTGCGGTACACCAACAGTTACACCAACCCCGAGCGGCGCAACCGCAACGCCGACCCAGTGCGCTGGCGGTGGCTACCACATCCTGCTCGCTGGCGCGGACGCACCATCTGTCACCCTGCGCGGCGATATCCTCGCTGAACCAGGCGTGACAGTGGTTGATACCTTCGATGCTCGCACCGGCACTCCCACCCTCAGTCAGTTGCAGCAGTACGATGAAGTAGTCGCTTGGGGTGAGTACGCCTGGCAAGACGCTACGGCAATGGGCAATGTGCTGGCCGACTATCAGGACGGCGGTGGCGTAGTAGTAGTCACCACCTTCGCCTGGGACAGCCGCGGTGGTTGGATGCTAAGTGGACGATGGATGACCGGCGGTTACACGCCGTTCAACACCACCACCGGCACCGCCTTCAGCAACGCCAGCCTGGGCAGCTACATCGTTGGTCACCCGCTGATGAACGGGGTGACTACGCTCACCGCCTTCTACCGCAACACCGTAACCCTGGCAGCGGGCGCGACCCAGGTAGCAACCTACACCGATGGCTTGCCACTGGCAGCGGTCAAGACCACTGCGGGCCACACTGCGGTGGGCCTCAATGCCTACCTCGGTGACACTAGCCTCAACTACAGCGGTCAGTGGGGCAAGCTGATCGTCAACGCCGCGCGCTGGCTCAAGCCCGCTGCCTGCGGCACACCAACCGTAACCCCGACGCGCACCGCCACCCCAACACCGGGCGGCGCGACCGCTACTCCGACCCAGTGCGTCGGTGGCGTGGGTACCTGGACTACCGTCGCTCCTGGCCCGCTCGACCTCTATGGCCCCGGCGCTGCTAGCGATGGCACTAACGCCTACTTCGCGGGCGGCTACTCCTTCTCCGGTGGCGGCGAAACTCCCCAGTTCGCCAAGTACAACGTCGGCTCCAACACCTGGACTACCCTCGCGCCGATGTCTACCAATGGCGCGGTGGAGATGGCCTCCGCCAACTACTCACCATCCAACAACAAGGTCTACGTCATGGGTGGTGGCACCGCCGCTGGCACCGTCTACAACACCAACCGCATCTTCGATGTGGCCGCTGGCACCTGGACGACCGGCGCTCCGATGCCTGATGTGCGTGGCTTCGCTGCCTCCGGCTACTTCAATGGCAAGATCTACATCGTGGGTGGCTACACCACTGGCAACATCAGCCCGGCCTTCCTCCAGACCTGGGAGTACAACATCGCGGCCAACACCTGGCTGACCAAGACCTCGATACCGGCAGCCAATGGCTTCGGTGGCGCAGGCTCGGCAGTCATCAACGGCCACCTCTACGTCGCTGGTGGGCGCGATAGCACCAACACCGTCATCAACACGCTGTGGGACTACAACATTGCGGCGGACAGTTGGACCCAGCGCCCCAACATGTCTGCGGCTGACAACGTGCCTGGCGCAGCGACCCTGAACGGCAAGCTGTACGTCTTCGGCGGCGGCAACCCCTTCAACAACAATGACAAGCGTGCCTTCACCCCTGACGGCGTGAACACGACCAACGCAACCATGATCTACGATCCGACCGCCAACAGCTGGAGCGCGGGGCCGAACCTGAACCAGGCGCGCTCGTTCCCCGGTGGCACGACGGTGGGCAGCACGGCAGTCGCTTACGGCGGCTATACCGGCAGCACCACTACCGCTTCTACCGAGGTACTCAACGCCACCGTCTGCGGCACGCCAACACCGGCCCCAACCAACACGGCCACGCTGGTGCCGACTAGCACAGCGACGCGCACCAACACGCCAGCGCCGCCAACAGCAACCAACACATCGGTGCCAGTGGCGACGGCTACCAACACGTCGGTGCCAGTGGCAACCGCTACCAACACATCGGTGCCAGTGGCAACCGCTACCAACACGCCAGCGCCAGTTGCGACCAGTACCAACACGCCAGCGCCAATCCCAAGCGCGACCGCGACTGACTGCCCCAACCGCTTCGTGGACATCAACGGCAACGTCTTCTACTTCGCCATCCACTACCTTGCCTGCCGCGGTGTGGTGGTCGGCATTGACGGCACTCACTACGCCCCATACGCCAACGCCACCCGCGCTCAGTTCGCCAAGGTGGTTGTGCTCGGCTTCAGCCTGCCGCTCTACACCCCGACCAGCGGTCAGTCCTTCACCGATGTGCCGCCGAGCCACTGGGCCTATACCTACATCGAGAGCGGCTACCACGACGGTATCCTCACCGGCTACGACGCGGCTGGCTGCGCGGCGCACAACGCCACCTACCCCTGCTTCCTGCCCGAAATCTTCATCACCAGGGCGCAGGTAACCAAGCTGGTGGTGTTGGCCGGTGGCTATCAACTGTTCACCCCGACCGGTGGCGGTCAGGACTTCACCGACGTACCACCCAGCCACTGGGCTTACGTCTACATCGAGACTGCCTACCACAACGGCATCATCAACGGCTATCCCGACGGCACCTTCAGGCCGAACCTGAACATCCAGCGCGATGAGATGGCCCAGATCGTGTACGAGGGTATCATTCACCGGCCATAGCCAGCGCCGAGGACTGAGGGCTGAGGGCTGAGTAACAGCTTGAGGACTGAGGTCTAAGCACTGATACAAACCCAGCAGGGGCGCACCAGTACGGTGCGTCCCTGCTGTTTTATGCCAATCAGCCGAGGTAGCACTGTATTTCTGTAGGGGCGAACCGTTGTTCGCCCTGGCCCAATTTACCGCATTCTTCACCAATTTCCCCAATTTCCCCAATTTCTCGCAAATTCGCCAAAAACCCTTGACAGAACAAATGTTCTGTTGTATAATCACACCATAGCAATCTGGAAACCCAGAACAATCTGTTTTGGCAATTAGTAAACGAAAGGAGCGGGGTATGGCAAGCAAGACGGTGGCAGGCGCAGTGGCAGCGGCGCAGGCCCGTGTAGAACGGCGGGCCGAAGCTGGCGCGATTAAGCAAGCAACAGCCAGGGAGAAGCGAACGCCAGCGGCGCAGAGTACGCTGCTGCGGCTGACCGCATTGCGGCTGGTATATCAGGCGATAAGGATGGTGGAAGATGTCAAACTGTGCGAAGCGGGGCTGCCGGGCTAGGGCGGAGCGGGGCGCGATCTTCTGCGCCGCCCATGAGGCCAATGTGATGGGCGATAACGAAATGGGCGAGAACCTAAGCAGGCGTGGCCTGGCAGCACTGTACACCGAAGAGGAGCAGGATGCGCTGACCGCGTTTGGCAGCATCGGCAACCTGAGCGGCGAGATTGAGGCGCTGCGGGTGCTGCTGATGCGCAACTTCCGTGAGGATAACCGTGAGCAGGTAATCGCTACGGTCAACGCGCTGGTGCGGGCGGAGGTGGCCCGCCACCGTTTGAGCGGCAAGCAGGCCAGCGGGCTGCTCAAGGCGATTGATGCAGTGCTGACCGAACTCGGTGTCGGTGAA
>QHBQ01000072.1 GCA_003243865.1 Candidatus Chloroheliales bacterium
GAAGCGGCCGCCACTTGGGTTGGCAGCCCGATGCACCAGGCATACGCCAGCGTCGCGCCGAAGCCCGAAGGCTGGACCACTCTGGCCGACAAGTTGGGAGAGATGCTCAGGCAGGACTATGACTGGGCGGAGGATGTCGCGGCCATCAAGCTGCCCACGCTGATTGTGGTTGGCGATGGCGACGGTGTCCGCCCCGAACACGCGGTGGAGATGTTCCGATTGCTCGGCGGTGGCCCGCCGGACACTGAGGAGATGCTGCGACAGTTCGGCGGCGTGAGTAGACCGCCGAAATCGCAGCTCGCCATGCTTCCTGGCACGACGCACTTCAACATTTTGACCCGCACCGATCTGCTGCTTCCGAGCGTCACGCAGTTCCTCGATGCGCCGATGCCGGAAGCCATGTGAACAGTCATGTTCAACAAATGATAACTCGAAGGGAGAGGGAAGATGGCTGTTAAGGAGCCGGTAGCTGAACTGGAGCCGCAGTTTAGTAGCGCAGATGCGGCGGTGACACCCTGGGCGGAGGCGAGCGCGCATCTGGAGAAGGCGGAGGTGTTCTGGCTATCAACGGTGCGGCCAGACGGACGCCCGCACGCTACGCCGCTATTGGCCGTCTGGCTGGACGATGCGCTGTACTTCTGCACCGGCGAGAGCGAACGCAAAGCGAAGAACCTTGAGCGCAACACGCACTGCATCCTCACGACCGGCTGTAACGCCCTCAATGATGAGGGTCTTGACCTGGTGGTTGAAGGCGAAGCTGTGCGGGTGAGCGACGAGGCCAGGCTCCAGCGCCTCGCCGATAGGTATGCAGCGAAGTACGACTGGCACTATACAGTGAGCGATGGTGCCTTTCACGGCGATAGCGGCAACGTAGCCCTGGTGTACGAAGTAACTCCCACCACTGCTTTCGGCTTCGGCAAAGGCAAGTCATTCAGCCAGACCCGCTGGCGCTTCTAGTGCCTGTTTATGGGAAGCGAGGAGGTCAATCCAAGATGGCAATCACCTACACCACCATCGTGAAACAAGCGGGAAAGACTGCCACTGGCCTTCAGGTGCCGGACGAGATAGTGGCGGCGTTGGGTACGAGCCGAAACCCTAAAGTCAAGGCTACCCTGAATGGCTACACCTATCGTGGCACCGTCCAGGTTTCCGACGGCCAGTTTATGCTCTCCTTGAATGCCGCCCATAGGGAAGCGGCAGGAGTTCATGGCGGTGAGCAGGTGGAGGTCACCATCGAACTAGACACCGAGCCGCGCACGGTGGAGGTTCCAGGGGAACTTAGGGTAGCACTTTTGAATAAGGCAGGGGCGCTGGATGCGTTTGAGGCCCTGTCATACTCGAAACGCAAGGAATTCGTTAGGCAAGTGAACGAAGCCAAGGCGCAAGAGACCCGCGACCGGCGGATTGCCAGCATCGTCGCCCAACTCGGCACTTCCGAATTAAAATGGGAGTTACGCGGTTGCATAGGCGATTGAAGCTGTTTTTCCGTAGGGGCGAACTGCTGTTCGCCCTGCTGAACTGCGTAAGTCCTATAAAAGTAAGATAAAGGAGAAATCATCATGTCAGATGATACCAATACCCCAGCCCAACAGCCGCAACCCGCGCCGAATCCCGCGCTCAAAAGCCTGGACAGACTGGTCGGCACCTGGAAAGTATCCGGCCCAGAGATTGATGGACAGATTACCTTCGAGTGGATGGAAGGCGACTTTTTCCTCGTGCAACACTTTGATCTTGACCATAGCGGGCATAAGATCAAGGGTATCGAGATCATCGGGTTTGAGCGCGGCTGGGAGCAGCTAGAGCAGGCAGCGGACCACACGTCAAGCCAGGACATAACCTCGCACCTCTTCGACAACCAGGGCAGTACCTTTACCTACACCTGGGAAGTAGACGGCGACACCCTTACAATTTGGGGCGGCTCTAAGGGTTCCCCGGCGTTTTACAAAGGTACGTTTAGCGCCGACGGCAACACCAATACTGGAGCCTGGCAGTGGCCGGGAGGCGGATACGAGTCGACCATGACCAGGGTCAAGAGCGAATAATACCAATTCGTCATGGTGATGCAATGAAAGCGGATGGGCGGGCCACCGCCCGCCTCTACGGATAACACACCATCTGCTCGGCGAATTGGTATTAGTTCCCTACCCTGTTGTTATTTTGATGCCTAGAGGACACATCTCGGACACCCCTGCTTTGTCCCCCTTCTTTCATCTATAATCTTTTATCTTTAATCTCTGTTGGAGCCGCCGCGATGGCGAAATCGTGATGTTCGACCACCGCCTCCTCATAGCGAGCAAGCACGAAGATTAGCGAGGAGAGACGATTGAGGTAGGCGAGCAGGTGTTCGTTGTCGAGCAGACCCTCGTGGGCGAGGCGCACCACGCTGCGCTCGGCGCGGCGTACCACAGTGCGGGCCAGGTCGAGGTGGGCGCTGGCAAGCGTTTCGCCGGGGATGATGAACTTGTTGGGTAGTTTGACCTCTTTCTGCAATTTGTCAATCAGCTGCTCCGCCGCCTGCACCTGCGCGGCGGTCACTTTGTATTTAGCGTCAAGCTC
>QHBQ01000414.1 GCA_003243865.1 Candidatus Chloroheliales bacterium
CGCTGGCGCACAAAAGGATGGTCGGCGGGCAGCATCCCACCCACGCTGTAGATCTTGGTGACTTGCAGCACCTCGTTGTTGGTCATGCGTGGCAGGATAGTGGGCATCGTGCGGGCCAACAGCGTCTTGCCGCTGCCGGGCGGGCCGAGCATAATCATGTTGTGACCGCCTGCCGCCGCCACCTCCATCGCGCGCTTGACGTGTTCCTGACCCTTGACGTGGCTCATGTCCGCATCGTAGTGGGGTTCAGCGGCGGCATCGAGCAGCGCAGGGTCGGGCTGGTAGGTGGCAATGTCGCCCAGGCCGTTGAGGTGGGCAACCAGTTCGGCCAGGCTCTTGACCGGGATGATGTCTATATCTTCAATCAGGCTGGCTTCCGCCGCATCGCTGTAGGGGACGAAGGCGGTGCGTAGGCCCTGCTCGTGGGCAAGGCTGACCATCGGCAGCACCCCGTCGGTGTGGCGGACACTGCCATCGAGCGACAGTTCGCCGAGGAACAGGGCGCGGTCGAGATCGCCGCTGAGTTGGTCGCTGGCGGCGAGCACGCCGAGGGCGATGGGCAAGTCGTAGGCGGGGCCTTCCTTCTTCAGGTCGGCGGGGGCCAGGTTGACAGTGACGCGCATCCCGGGAAAGACCAGGCCGCTGTTGCGGATCGCGGCGCGCACCCGTTCGCGGCTCTCCTCCACCGCCTTATCGGGCAGGCCAACGATGGTGAAGCTGGGCAGGCCGCGCGCCAGGTCTACCTCGACCTGGATTAACGCACCCTCGAGGCCGATGATCGCGCAACTGATGACGCGGGCAAGCATGGCAGGCTCCTCCTCTGGCGACAAAAAGATGATCTAGCTGGTGACGGGCAGATTATAGCACAGGGGCGCTGGCAGCACAAGCGCTGCGGTGCAATCAGGTGGGTTACAAGTTATGGGGTCAAGCGCCTTTCGTAGAGGCGAACCTCTGCTGCTTTTCCTTGACTTCGGCGGTCCTTGTGAAGTATGATTATGCAGCACCTAAACCTGTCAATGCAGGCCAAAGAAGGTATCTTCATGTCTAGCACAGTAGCAACCGAAACATCTGCTATCTCTGCCGAGACCCCACCTCCCGCTTCAATCCCTCATCGCCTCGCCCTTGCCGCTCTACCCTGGGCCGCTTACCTGCTTGTCACCCTCCTGCTGCTGCGAGGCTTGCTGCCGTTGCTATCCTCACACCTGGCCGGCGCTAATGATGGCTGGCAGAATGTCTGGAACCTCTGGTGGATGCGCTACTCTCTGCTTGACCTGCACATCAACCCTTTCTACACCGACTACATCTACTACCCCAATCAAGTCAGCCTCTTGTTCCACAGCTTCGCGCCGCTGACCGACTTGTTGGCGCTACCTTTTACCCTGCTGCTAGGCCCGCTAGTCACTGCCAATCTGGTTGCGATTAGCTCGTTTGTCTTCACTGCGATGGCCGCCTATGCGCTTGGCCGCGGCCTCGGCCTGGGGGGGTTTGCGGCGTGGCTGACTGGCGCAGTTTACAGCTTCTGCAACCCTGCCCGCTGGCACTACTTTGCCAGCGGACAAGCGGTGCAACTGATGATGCTGTGGATGCCGCTCTACATCCTGTGCCTGGTTAAGGCTACGCCGCCGCGTGAGCAACGCACCGGTCTGCCGCGGCGCTGGCTAGTGGGGGCTGCCATTTTTCTTGCCTGTACTGGACTTACCGACTGGCAGTTCCTTGTCTATATGCTGCTGTTCACCGCCGTTTACCTGCTCTACCTGCTGTGGCGTGAGCGTAGCTGGGTGGCACGGCTGCTGATGTTTCGCAACGTGGCGCTGGCGGTGGGTGGCGGTCTGCTGATACTCTCGCCGCTGCTCTACGCCAGCCTGCGCGAAGCGCTTGCCATGTCATATGTGCGTCCTTTCGAGGAGACGCTGATGCACTCCTGGGATTTGACCACCTATTTCACCCCTAATGCGGTCAACCCGCTATGGGGTGGTTGGGCGGCAACGCAGCACCTCCCCGGCAACAGCTATGGTGCGCTGATTGGCATCTCCAACTCCGGCTACCTTCCCCTTATCCTGGCCCTGGCCGGGCTGTTCGCTTACCGGCGGCAGGTTTGGCAGTGGGCAGCCATCGGCTTGCTCTTTGCGGTGCTGGCGCTTGGCCCCCAACTATACATCAACAATGTTGGCAGTTTTGGTAGTGCAAACATAAATATTCCACTCCCCTACGCCCTGCTGCTCAACATCCCTTTCTTCAACATCAGCCGCGACCCTGGGCGCTTCTCGCTAACCGCTTACCTGTGCGTTGGGCTGCTTGCTGGCTTCGGCTGGCAGGCGCTTAGTGCGCGTATCCACTTGCCGGAGCGTGGGTTGCTACTTCGCGCTTTGCTGCCGCTGCTGGCAACTGTCATCGTTGTCGGCGAGTTCAGCACCATCAGCTATCCCACCACCAGTCAGCCGATCTCCCCCTTCTACTATCAACTGGGTACCGATACCGCCAGCTATGCTCTGATGCACGTGCCAGTGTCTGACAAAACGTACATCGAGTACGACGAGGGGCTGCAATACATTCATCATAAAAAGCTGCTGGGTGGCCAGATTGCCCGCAAGCCATGTCACTGCTTCGCGCTGCGCACCCCGGTGATCCGCTGGTTCTCCGACCTGAGCATACCCGCCGCTAACGACATCCTCAGCCCCACTGTCGCACCTTCTAGCTATGCAGCGGCAGTGCTGGCTTACTACAACATCCACTACCTCGTGATTTCCAAATGGATGCTCGGTCATACGAGCTACGCCGCCGCCCGCGCCGTGGTCAGCGCAGCTTTGCCTAACGCCACGCCGGTTGCTGATGATGCGGCTATCACCGCCTACGCCGTGCCATTGACCGCGACCACCAATATCCTACCGATGGCCCTGGGCGATGGTTGGAGCGACGCGACAAATACTCCTGCTGGTGTTGCGCGCCGGATTGTGGGAGCTAGCGCGGCGCTCGATGTGGTCAACCCTAGCGCCACCCCACGCCCCGTGCGGCTCGAAGTCGGATTCACCGCTTTTCAGCAGCCCCGCACCCTCAACCTAAGCCTCAACGGTCAGCCAGTGGTTAGCCAACTCGTCCAGCCAGAGATGCAGGCTCTTACTCTGCCCTTGACCCTCCAGCCAGGCAATAATGAGCTGCTGTTCTCTGCACCGCTCGACCCCGCCAACCTCCGCCATCGTCTTGATTTCGCTATTTCCAGCATAAGCATAAAATAGGGAGCGGCTAATTCGCGCAGGCGATAGAAGGTGATGCTACTGTTGCCCCAGACGCGCGTAGCCGAGGGGAAGGCAGTGGTCGGTTCGTCCTTGTACAGCACGATGTAGTCATATTTGTTATCGGCAAGCGGCGCTAGCACATCCACGCCGAAGTTCGAAGTGTTGTAGCCATAGATGGCGCAGCCTGTCTGGGCCAGCACGTACTCAGCCACGCCCATATAGCCGTTTCGCATCTTCTTGTCGGTGGTCGAAAAGTAGATGCGCTGGCCCGGCGACACCAGGCTGTTCAGCTTCAGCACCGAGTTGGGGGTGGGCATCACTTCGTAGACAAGATCGCCGCTGCTGCGCCCCTGGCTGGCGGCTTCGGTCAGCGGATTGCCTGCCGGGTCGAAGCCCGCCCGCCAGGTCAGGCTAGCAGCCAGCTGCTGGCGCTGGCGGAACAGACGGTTACGCTGCTTGCTAGTCATATCATCGAGGTGGAAAACGATGTAGCGAACACCCAGACCGCGCATCATGTCAATCGTCTCTGACGAGGGGAACTGGCCGGGGAAGTCAGCGACCAGTTTAGCGTAGCCACTAGGGTTGAGGCTGGAGAGCGGCCCATTCACGATCCGGTGATGGTGGTAAGAAGTGAAATACTGATAATGGTTGATCATAATCGCGCTCGTTAGCCCTTGGCGGAAGATAAACAAAGGGTTTTCCAGCACGGGGCCGGGGGAGGCGGCAGCGAGCCAGCGGTAGGCAGCGGATGGAGTGGGCGCGGCATCGAGCAGGCGCGGCAGCGCCAACTGCTCGAACAGGGCGAAGCCGACCAGCAGAATTGGCAGCAGGCCGAGTGCATATCTGGCAAGGGGG
>QHBQ01000399.1 GCA_003243865.1 Candidatus Chloroheliales bacterium
CCAGAGCGCGGCCTTCAGCCCCCGGCTCACCTGCCCCCGGCGCGGCACCAACAACCAAACGGCGATATAGATGGTGAACACCGCCAGCAGCGCGGCAATCGTCACCAGCCCGCTGTCGAGCGGGGTTGGCTGGGGCTGGCCGCCGCGCTGGGGTATCTGGTCGTAGAGTTGGGGTAGATAGAAGCGCTGGGCCAGGCCGAACCAGTAGATTGCCAGCGAGGCCAGCCCCAACGCCCAGACGATGATCGTCCGTTCGCTGCTGCCCAGCCCCGCTGCGTCCTGCTTTGCCTGCATCGGTTGTACCAGTGTGCTCAAATCCCTTCCCTCTGCCACCACCAGGGCGAGTGCAACCCGCCCCTACATTTTGATTGCAGATTGCAGATTGCAGATTGTGAACAGCGGTGTAGCCTAATCCGCGACCCCTTGGGCGAGTGCAACCTGCCCCCGCCTCCGTTTATTCCGTTTGTCCGTTGAACAGTCCGGTGGCTGTTTCGTTTTCTCCGTTGGCTTTGTTTAATCAAGAGACATGGATCTGCCCAGCACTGCCCTCATCAGCCTGCACCGTGCCGACCAGAGCGGCCATCTCACCCGCCTCTTGTAGCGCGGCGACGATCGCGGCAGCCTGTTCGCCCGCCACTGCGCAGAGCAGTCCGCCGCTAGTCTCCGGGTCGAACAGGATTGACTGCCACACCTCAGTTACTTCATCGGCGAACGACACCACCGCCGCGCTATCTGCCAGCCTGCCGAGCAGGAAGTCGCGGTTGCGCCTCATCCCATCGGGGAGACTGTCTGCCTCGGCCAGCCGCTGTATATCGGGCAGCAAGTGGATATTATCAGTATATAGATTGAAGCTCACATTGTTGCTCTGCCGCGCCATCTCTGCGGCGTGGCCGAGCAAGCCGAAGCCGGTCACATCGGTGACGGCGTGAATTGCCGCGCCGAACTGGCTCAGCACGCGGCTGGCGGTCATGTTCAGGTGCAACATAGAGGCTACCGCCGCCTGCATCGCCGGGCTGTCTTCATCGAGCAGGCCACGCTTCAGCGCGGTGGTGATGATGCCACAGCCAAGCGCTTTGGTCAGGATCAGGGTGTCGCCCGCCTGCGCCCCGCCCTTGTGGAACACCCGCTCCGGGTGAACGATGCCGGTGACACACAGACCATATTTTGGCTCAGGGTCGGTGACAGTGTGGCCGCCCGCGATGACGCCGCCACCCTCGGCCAGCTTGTCCATGCCACCCTGGAAGATGGCAGCGATGACCTCACTGGGCATATCGCTGGGCATCGCGGCGATATTCAGGGCAAACAGCACCTCGCCGCCCATCGCGTAGATGTCGCTCATTGCGTTGGCAGCAGCAAGCGCGCCGAAGGTGTAGGGGTCGTCCACCACTGGCGGGAAGAAGTCCACCGTCTGCACGATCGCCTGGCTGGGGTTGAGGCGATAGACCGCCGCATCGTCGGCCAGCCCCGCGCCGATACCGGCGAGCAGGTCAGGGTGGTTATGTTGTTCGGTCAGCTGCCGTAGCACCCGCGCCAGGTCGCCCGGACCCATCTTGGCAGCTCAACCGGCGCACGAGGCCAGGCTGGTCAGCTTGATACGCTTCCACTTGCTCATTGCCCACTCACCCCCATCCTGATTGCAGATTACAGATTGCAGATTGTAAGGCTGCGGTTTATTTTACCATAAAAGGGGGGCAGCCTGCCGAATCAGCAAGGGCGCACCACAGTGCGCCCCCACATCATCAGCAAGGGCGCACGTCAGTGCGCCCCTACGTTGTTGTTAATCTACAATCAACAATCTACAATCTGCAATCAGCTATGGCGTAGTCACCCCCTTATAGACGATCTGGGCCATCTCGTCTCTGCGGATGTTGTTGTTCGGCCTGAAGGTCACTTGTAAGTTTGCCCCAGCGTTGGGCTGATTTTGTGGGTGCGCATGCTGTGCGTCCGACTTTGTAGCGGCGACGGTTCACCCTGCTCCAGTAATCAATTCAGTCCCATGGTGACACCGGAGGCGAACAGGTCGTATTTGACGACCTTGGCGCTCCTGGGGCTGAGGGTGACGCTGAACTTGATGGTGGTGTGGCCCTTCAGACCCTGGGCGGGGTCGGCGGCACCACCGGAGCCAACCGCGACGACATTGCCAGCATCATCGTAAGCGACTGCGCTGACTGACCAGAGATTGGCGCTTGTATCGCTGTCATTGGTGATTTGACCTTCGATGTCGGGGTTGCCATCGCTTGCCACGCCCGCCTGGCTGCTGACGATGGTGAGTTTGACCGCCGCGAGGTTGGTATCATCAGGCTGCTGCTCGAAGCTGAACTGAGGATGCTTGATCGGCTTCCCCTCATACATCATGCTAAAGCCCACGCTCTGGCCGGGGGGAAGGGCAAAAACCTGGGGCAGCAGCATCTCCGGCGCGTCGTCGGTAGATAGTGCCTTGCCGCTGTCATCCACCAGATGCATGATGGCCTGGCGGATGGTGCTGCTGCCATCGTTCCTGACCACACCGATGTAGTAATTGATGAGGTCGCCGGTGACGAGCGCGTACTTGGCCACTGTGAGTTTGAGGTTGCCCGACCCATTGTCATTCGGAGTGGGGTTGCTAGCCGTGCCGTTATCGCCAGTGGCGGAGGGGCTGCTGGTCGCACTGCCACTGCTGGTCGGTGGGTTGCTGCTCGACGTATTCCTGCTCGACGTATTGCTGGGCTGATTGGCCGCGCCACTGCCAGAGGTGCTGGCGTTGCCTTCGCAGCCCATCAGCGTGACGCTGAGGAGGATGACAAGCAGCAGAGTTGATCGCGTCTTTTGGATTTTCATCTTTGAGTTCCTTCCTTTCCCTCAGCGCCGTCCACCAACCAGGATTACCTCATTGTGGGTGATAATCCTGCCATCGGGCTGGGTGAACGGTTGCATCGCTGCGGCAACCATCTGCCAGAGTTCGGCCTGTCGTTCTGGGGTCTGGCTGGCGAGCATCGCTTTCATTGGCGCGGATACATCTTGCAAAAAACTAACAAGTTCATTGCCCGATTTCCACTCCTGGGCGACGATCGTCAGCCCGGTTCGTACCGTGCTGAAGCCAGTCTGGGTAAATGCGTGCGTAAGCCTGGCGGTATCGGCCAGCTTGAACGCGGTGGGCACGTCCAGCGGGGGCGGAAGCCTTAGCCCGCGCATCAGCACGCCCAGCGGTACGCTCATGAATGGCACCCTGGGCGCTGCCCCCCAAACTGCGGCACAGATATGCCCACCGGGTGTGAGCAGTCGCAGCATCCTTTGCAGCGTGGCTTCAAGGTCGGGTAGGAACATCAGCCCGAAACGGCAGAGGACGGCGTCGAAGCTGGCTTCAGGAAAATCCAGCGTCTCCGCATCCATCGCGCGGAACTCGATGTTGTGCAAGCCCCCTGCGGCGCGCTCGGCGGCAATCCTGAGCATCTCCGGCGCAAGGTCGGTAGCCACCACCTTGCCACCCGGCCCTACCTGGCGGGCGGCAGTGAGCGCCGGTTCGCCGATACCAGTGGCGACATCCAGCACCCGCTGGCCCGGGCGAATCTCCGCCCATTCCATCATCTGTTCGCTGATTGGTTGGTGACCTCGTTCCATGATCGGCCACCACTTCTGCCAGCCATCCGCCGCATCGTTCCACTCACGACGTTGCCCCTGCTTGTATTGCGTCGCTGAAAAAGCTTGGGTACTCATTGTTGTAGTCTCCTTTCTGATTGTATGTGCCGATCAGCCCTGCTTGGGCAGTGCCTTACCAGGCTGCGCTGCTAGCCCACTTGGCCAGTAGCGAACAAGTCGTAGCGGGCGGCCTTTGCGCCACGGTCGCTCAGGATGGTGCGGAACTTGGCGGTTGTGTGTGCCGGAAACGTACTATCGCCTGCTGGGCTGGCGCTGCCGACATCCACGATGTTGCCGCTGGCATCGTAGGCGATGATGTTGACTTCCCACAGGTCAATTTCCTTGTCGCCATCGTTGCGCACTTCACCCTCGAGGGTGGGATAGCCATCGGAGCTGGTGCCGCGCTGCTGGCTTAGGACGGTAAGTTTGCCGAACTGGAAGGCGATACTGCTGTCAACCGCCACCCCGTCAACCTTGAACTGAGGGTGATTGATTGGATTTTGGCCCGTGTAGGCCAGATTGAAGCCGATGCTTTGACCGGGCGGCAGGTTGCCGAACTCTAGCAGGGTCCCCGATGCGTTCGTCTGCTTACCGCTGTCGTCCATGAGGTGCATCTGCAGTTGCATCGCGGGAACAGTACCATCGTTCCTAACGATGCCCAGGTAGTAGCTGGTGAGGCCGCCTTCTTCAGCTGGAATGAGGACATACTTGACCACGCTCAGCTTGATTGTGCCGGAGGCGCTGCCAGTGTTCACCGCTGGGCTGCTGCTCGCGCTACCGGTGCTGGACGTAGGACCGTTGCTGCCACTGCCGGTTGCGTTGCCGCTCGATGTGCTGGCTGGCTGAGTGGCGGCGCCACCTGGGCCGCTATTGCTGGCGCTATCGCCGCCGCAGCCCGCCAGGGTAACGCTGAGGAGAATGGCAAGCAGCAGGGTTGGGATACTCTTCTTGATTTTCATCTTTCACTCCTTCTGGATGCTGATAGTGCCGCTGCTAGCTTCGGCTGCCGCTGATGCGGGCGCGGAAGGCAGCGAGTAGGAAGTAGGCGATGATCAACCCGCTTATTATGAGCGTGATGTGGAAGCCATATTCGATGGCGAGCAGGCGGTTGAGGTCATCCATGCCTGTGGTTGCGTGCAGGTTGCTGTGCGGCCACCAGTTGATTAGCTGCCAGGCAACCGCCAGGTGGGCCGCCAGCGCGAGAACAGGACGCTGTGGGTTAAGCGCCCTGACAGCGGAATAGCCGAAGATGAGGAAGGCGATGCCGAGGCCGAAAGCGAGCGCCTGCACAGCACTGAGCAGGATGAACAGGGTGGTTTGTAGGCCGTTGGGCTGAACCATCGAACTGGTTGGCCCCCAGAAGCCGCCGAGCGGAGCCTGCGGGCTGGTGAGCATGGTAAGCAGCGCCAGCGGCAGAGTGACCGCAACGATCTTGAGCCAGGCACGGCCTTGCGGCTGCGCGGTGGAAGCGGGAGTTGTGGTGTTGATGGTAGACATTTGGTTTTTCCTTTCTTTCAAGTCACCCTTGCGTGGGTGGGTAGATGTTTGGTTGTTGCGCCGATCGCTGACTCTGCTTTACCATTACATCAGATAAAGCTTGACCATTGCGATTGGACTAATTATCGCCCCAATCTTCGTTGCTGTAAATAGGGTTTTGTGCGGAGTTTTGTGCGGAGTTTTGTGCGCTGGGCAACAAAAAGCCCTCGCTATGGACGAGGGTTGGGAGGATAAGGAATCTTGGAGCGTGTCAATGAGAGATAGCCGCGCCGTCCGGGATAGGCAGGCTACGGACAAGAGCGATCACCTGCTCCTCGGTAAGCGTGCAACCTATGCTCCAAGCGGCGTTGAAGCTGGCTTCATCCATTTGGCTGCGGGTGGTGGCAAGGTAGCGCTCGTAATGGGCGCGCCCTTCCGGTGGAATAGTTAGGTTATGAGCCTGGCGCAATGCCTCCGCCGCGCCAAATAGTGTCGCTGCTGTTTCCGCCGGGCCAACCGCTGCGGCCAGTGTCGCGTACCCAGTCAGCGTCTCAGCGATGCCGGGGCGATTTACCATCTGCTGGTAGAGGGTCAAGCTCTGGGTAAGGTAACGAATAGCCGCTTGATAATCGCCCTGGTCAGTAGCTACCATGCCCAGATTGTTGAGGGCAAGCGCGATGCCTTGCTCATCACCTAGCTGCTGTAGGATCGCCAATGCCTGTTCCTGGCAGCGTTTGGCCGCCTCATAGTTGTAGTCAACAACGTGCAAATTGCCCAGGCCAATCAGGGCTTTGGCGCGGAGCGCGAGGGCTTCGCTTGGCATCCGCAGTACCGCCTCCATCCAGAGGCGGCCCTCCGGATGGTGATCACTTACCAGCCAGAACCACCACATTGCTACTACCATCCGCAGCGCATATTCAGCCATACCCGCTCTTAGGTACCAGCCGAGCGCAGTACGAATATTGCCGAGTTCAAGCTCCAGATGGTCGAGCCAGTCCTGCTGCTGGGGGCCGCTCAACTCCCGTGTGGCCTGCTCCGCCAGGGCAAGGTAGAGGCTGGCGTGCCGCTGCCGCAATGGCTGCTCCTCACCATGCGCCACCAGCAATTCAGCGGCAAACTGGCGAATCGTCTCCAGCATTGTGTAGCGAGCCGCGCCGTCCTGTTCGTTCGCCTGCACCAGCGATTTGTTCACCAACTGAATCAGCAAGTTCAACACGTCTTCGGATTGTAGACTGTAGGAGCTAAAATCTCCGGCGCAGATGACCTCGGCAGCTTCGAGGCTCCAACCACCGCCGAACACCGCCAGGCGGCGGAGCAGGGTGCGCTCTGGCTCATTCAGCAGGTCGTAGCTCCATTGAAGCGAAGCCCGGAGGGTTTGCTGGCGGGTAGGTGCGGCGGAGTCGCTACTGCGCAGCAGGCGGAAACGATGCTCCAGGCGGCGGGCAATTTGCTCCACACTGAGGGCCTTCACCAGCGGCGCGGCCAGTTCAATTGCCAGAGGGATACCATCTAGCTGCTGGCAGATTTGCACCACGCTGGCGGTGTTGCGCTCGGTCAAACGGAAGCGCGGCAGCACCGCCTGTGCCCGCGCCACGAACAGGCTGACCGCGGCGTGGCTCTGCGCCTGTGCGCTAGACAAGGACAGATTTGCGCTGGGCAGGGCCAGGGGCGACAGCCGCCATTCGACCTCGCCGCTTACCCCCAGTGGTTCGCGGCTGGTAGCGAGAATCTGCAGGTGGGGACAGTTTTCAAGTAGCAGCTTGACCGGGGCAGCGATGAAAGCAAGCATATGTTCGCAGTTGTCCAGCAGCAGGAGCAGCCGACGGGGCCGGATGCAGTCAACCAGGGTCTCCTCAATCATCCGTCCAGGTTCATCACGGATGCCCAGGATCAGGGCGATGGCACAGAGCAGCATGGTGCGATCATGCAGACGAGTAAGGTCAACCATCCAGCAGCCGTCGTCATATTGGCCGAGCAGGGTAGTGGCTAGCTCGTTTGCCAGACGAGTCTTACCCATGCCACCCGCGCCACTAATTGTCAAAAGGCGGGTGCTGGTGAGCAGCGCAGCCAATTCCCGCATCTCGACCTCGCGGCCAACGAAACTGGTCAGGGGCAACGGCAGGTTGCCCGGCGCTGAGTGCTGTGTGCTGAGGGCGGCGTACTGGGGTGATGGCGCAAGCTGATTGAGCGGTGGCTGCTGCCATTCTTCAGGTTTGAAGGGCGGACAGTTCGCCAACGCCAGTAGTTCAATTGCGGCGACCTTGCTTTGCAACACCCCCCACTTAGCTAGCACACGCACGATTGCGTTGACGTTGGCGCAGGAGAGCGGCACCTTGCCGC
>QHBQ01000305.1 GCA_003243865.1 Candidatus Chloroheliales bacterium
CCGCGGTCGAGGGTGACGACCTCACGCCCGCCCGTGCGCTTGACGCTGGCCCGCGCTGCCGCCTCTACCGTTTGCCGCACCGAGGCGACATCCACCTGCACCACGGTGGCGAGCCGCTGCATATACGCCGCCCGCTCCACTGCATCACCCACGCTGGCGATAAGCGGGGCCATCTGCTCGACCGCCTCGCGTTTGCCGCGCGGGTTGGCCAAGTCGTGCTTGTTGGGCAGCAAGCTGAGATAGTGTTCGACCACCGGCAAGGCTTTGGCGATGATCGCCCGCCACTCATCCACGCTGCGGCGAATGACGTTGTCGGGGTCTTCGCCTTTAGGTAGGGTGGCAATCTTGATGCTGGCCTGCAGCTTATACTCGTAGCCGAGCAGCCCGCGTGCGTTGTAGACTGGAATGGCGATGTGGTCCATGCTCTGGCGCAGCAACTCGGCCTCGCGCAAGGCCGCCATGTCGCCCGCAGCATCAGCGTCAAGTGCCAGAGTGATGTTGGAGGTCAGCTTCTTGAGCAGGGCGATCTGCTTCTCGCCCACCGCCGTCCCCAGCCCGGCCACCACGTTGTTGACCCCGCGCTGATGCGCAATCAGCGCGTCCATGTAGCCCTCGACGATGACCACCTCGCCCGCTTTGCGTATGCTATCGCGGGCTAGATCGAGGGCGAACAACACGGTGGATTTATCGAACAGGGCGGTCTGGGGAGAGTTCATATACTTGGGCATCGTCTCTTTGTCCAGCGCCCGCCCGCCGAAGCCGATGATGCTGCCCTTCTGATCGCGGATGGGGAAGATGAGCCGATTGCGGAAGCGATCGTACATCCCGCCGCCCTCGCGCTCGATGACCAGCCCGGCGGCGAGCAGCTCCTCATTGGTGTATTCGCGTTCGCGCAGATAATTCAGCAGCGCATCCCAGCTATCCAGCGCGTAACCCAGGCGGAACATCAGCGTGCCGTTAGCGTCTACGCCGCGTTCCTTTGCGTATGCCCGCGCCTTCTCTGCCAGCGGGGAGCGCAGCAGCAGTTCATGGAAGTAATCCGCTGCTGCCTGATTTAGTTGTCGCAGTCGCTCCTTACGCTGATCCTCCTCGCTGTTGCCAAGCTGCCTTTCAAGCTGCACGCCCGCGCGGACGGCCAACTCCTTCAGCGCCTCGCCGAAGTCCAGCCCCTGCGTCTTCATCACGAAGTTGAAGATGTCGCCGCTTTCCTTGCAGCCGAAGCAGTGGTAGCTGCCACTGCCATCGGGGAAGATGTAGAAGCTGGGGGTCTTCTCGCTGTGGAAGGGACATAGCCCTTTATAGTTACGCCCCGACTTCTGCAACGGCACCCGCTGCTGGATCAGGTCCACGATAGGCAGCTTGCTCTTGATTTCGGCGATTGCGCTAGCGTTGTCCATAATGATACCCTATTCTACGCGCAGCGAGGGAATTGTCTCGCTGGCAATGCACTCGAAGTCGGGAAGCTGGTTATCAGTTGCCGGATAATAGATGATGAACTCGCTGATGCCAATCTCATGGTAGCGACTGATCGTGTCGGTGAACACCTCGGGCGAGTCCATTTTGGCGAAAGTGTTGAGCAATAGCAGCGAACGCCTGATGGTTTGCCGGTCGCGGCCAATCTCGGCGCAGTAACGGTCGAATAGCTCGTTGCGCTGGCGGGTTTCGGTAATTGCTTCATCCAGCGACAGGCCGCGACTAGGGTAGAAGTTCCAGGTGTCGGCGTACTGCGCAGCAATTCTGATCGTCTTTGGGCCAAGAGCCGCGAGAGTAAGTGGCGGGCGAGGCTGCTGCACTGGCGCGGGATTCATCGTCACTTCGTTCACCTTGTAGTAATCACCTTGGTACGTGGTCACTGGATTGCGGAGCATCTGGTCAACTATCTCCACCACCTCACGGAAGCGAGCCACCCGTTCAGCAGGCGGATAATCATTGATGCCGGTCATCGGGTAGCTGGGGTCGTGACCGGAAGCGCCAGTACCCAGGCCAAGCTCCAATCGCCCGCCGGAGATATGGTCAACGGTAAGCGCCTGCCGGGCCAGAAAGGCAGGGTTGCGGAAGACTGCCGATGTAATCAGTGTGCCGATGCGTACCCGTGTCGTCTGCGTCGCCATCGCCGCCAGCAGGGTCCAGCCCTCGAACCAGGTTTGAGTCGGCTGGTAGGGATTGACGAAGTGATCGCAGTCCCACAGGCTATCGAAGCCAAGCGCCTCGACCTGCTGCCAACGCTGAGCCTGCGCGGCATAATCGGTATTGGGTAGAACCAGCACGCCAAAGCGTAGGGGTTGGGTCACATTCGTTCCTTTTAGCCTTCCCTATTGGGCGTATCATGCGCCCCTACAGCAGTGTTGATAGTTACGATTAGCGTTGATGCCGCTTCACCTGGGCGAGTGCAACCCGCCCCTACGTCCGTTTATCCGTTGGCCCAATTCGTTTATCCGCTTTTACGAATCCGTTGGCTGGCCTCTTCTTAGCCGCTCTCCTCGTCAACTGCTTTTGGCTTAGTACGCTCAGAGATTGCCGTGCTCTCCCTAATCAGCTTGTACATCTCTGGTGTAAGGAAGACAGCGCCGCCCTGGGCACCGTCATCGTACATATAGATCCGTTCGTCTGAGCCAGCAGTTTCCAGCAATCCGTTTATCATCGCAAAGGAGCGGTAGGTAGTAAGCGCCCAGATTCCCCCTGGCACTCTTGACCTCCTCAAATTCTCCGACCTTAGTTCACGTGCCGAATACATAACGTATTCAGTGCCATTGACCCAAGTTGTGTAGCCATTCTCGCCACATTCCTCTTCTACTGACGAGATCTCCACACCCTGCGCTTCAAGAAACGGCCTAATAATGGTCAAAAACTTCTCCATGCCACATTCAGCAAGATCTTCGGCATCAGCGTCATAAGCACGCTTCACTAGTGTCGCTATGTTTTCCTCATCGGTGTATTTATAAACGGTATCACCATAGATGTAGCCGCTTTCGGTTGCCTGAGCTTTAGCCTCGGCTACCAATTCTGTCTCCATGTACTTGTAATAACCGAGCTGCTCAAGCTGGTCTAGGAGCTTACCAATAACATCCATTACCACTTGCCCCTTATGCGGGCCTATTATCTGGGCGCTGCTCCAGCTGGGTTGCGAGTAGGTGGCCTCTGTCGCTGGGTTCGTTAGCACCCTTTTGATGTACCGTGCCAGCACACTCGCTACCCTGTTGAGCGGATTGAAGTCGGATGCCTTGCCCATTGCTAGATATCCTCTTCCAACCTTCTCACTTCGGGGAGAGGGGATGCGTTTGGCACATTGCTGCGCTTCACGCACCCACCCCCAGCCCCTCCCGGTGGGAGGGGGGTTTTGCTACTACTTGTCGCGCTCTACGCTAGCCAGCACCGCCTGGGCAGCGGCGAGGCGGGCGATGGGGACGCGGAAGGGGCTGCAACTGACGTAGTTGAGGCCGACCGAGTTGCAGAACTCGATGCTGTCCGGATCGCCGCCGTGTTCGCCGCAGATGCCCACCTTCAGGTCGGGGCGGGCGGCGCGGCCAGCTTCTACCGCCATCTTGACTAGCTGACCCACGCCCTTGCGGTCAAGGGTCTGGAACGGGTTAACCGGCAGTACGCCGCGCTCGACGTACTGCAAGAGGAACTTGCCCTCGGCGTCGTCGCGGCTGTAGCCGAAGGTCATCTGGGTCAGGTCGTTGGTGCCGAAGCTGAAGAACTGGGCATACTCCGCGATCTCGCCCGCAACCAGCGCGGCGCGGGGGATCTCGATCATAGTGCCAAACTTATAGCTCACCTCGATGTTTTCATCCTTCAGCGTCTGCTCGATGATAGGGGTAAGCTGGTCGCGGACGATCTGAAGCTCCTTGGCGGTGCCAACGAGGGGAATCATGATTTCGGGACGAACATCTACCCCTTCGCGCTGGAGTTGGGCCGCCGCCTGCATCATGGCGCGGGTCTGCATCTCGTAGATAGCCGGGTAGAGGATGTCGAGGCGGCAACCGCGCAGGCCGAGCATCGGATTCTGCTCCTTCAGCCCTTCGACCACCTTGAGCAGCCGCCCGGCCTCTTCCAGCTTCTTGGGGTCGTTGCCGCGCACCCGCAACTCGGTCACTTCAACCAGCAATTCATCGTAGCTGGGCAGGAACTCGTGCAGCGGGGGGTCAAGCAGGCGAATGACAACCGGCTTGCCCGCCATCGCCTTGAGGATGCCGTAGAAATCGCCGCGCTGGAACTCCTGGAGCTTGCCTAGCGCATCGTAGTACAACTTGTGTTCCGCAGAGGCGTCAATCTCAGCCTGCAGCTCGTCAAGCCTGCGCTGGGCGGCGGCGCGCTTGTTATCGTCGGCCTTGTCCAGTTCCGCCTGAGCGCGGGTTAGCTTGTTGTCCAACGCGGTAGCGGGGGCGGCGGCCAGGATCATCTGGCGAACGATGGGGAGGCGCTCTTCCTCAAAGAACATATGTTCGGTGCGGCAGAGGCCGATGCCTTCGGCGCCAAACTTGACCGCCCGCTCGGCATCGCGCGGGTAGTCGGCGTTGGCCCATACGCCCAGCTTGCGGGCCTGGTCGGCCCAGCGCAGCAGTTGGCCCAGTTCGCTTTGCTCATCGAACTGCGCGTCAATCACCGCGATGTTGCCCTTGAACACCTCGCCGGTGGTGCCGTCAATGGTGATTTGCTCACCATCGTGGACCGTGACGCCATTGACGGTGAAGCGGCGTTGCTCTGGGTCAACTTTGATCTCCTCCGCGCCCGCCACGCAGGGCTTGCCCATGCCGCGCGCCACTACCGCTGCGTGGCTGGTTGCGCCGCCGCGGGCGGTCAGCACCCCTTGTGCGCCGATCATGCCATGCACATCGTCGGGGTTGGTTTCGGGACGCACCAGGATGACCTTCTCGCCGAGCGCGCCGCGTTCCGCTGCACTGTCGGCATCGAAGACGGCGACGCCGCTGGCCGCGCCAGGGGAGGCGTTCAGCCCTTTGGTCAGGAACTGGCCGTTCTGGTGAGCCTTCGCCACCTCGCGCGGATCGAGGCGGGGGAGCAGCAGTTGATAGACCTGGTTTGGCTCGACCCGCTGCAAGGCCTCTTCCTTCGTGATCAGTCCCTCGTTCGCCATGTCCACCGCGATTTTGACCGCGGCCACGCCGGTTCGCTTGGCGCTGCGGGTTTGCAGCATATACAGCTTGCCGCGCTCGACGGTGAACTCAAGGTCCTGGGCATCGCGGTAGTGC
>QHBQ01000194.1 GCA_003243865.1 Candidatus Chloroheliales bacterium
TGCGCCTCGCTGCGGGTCAGCGCATTGAATACGGTGGTCTTGCCGCTCTTGGGCAGGCCAATTATTCCTAGTGACAGGGCCATCTTAGGGGTTAGGTCTCCTCGTGGTCTGCAATTTAGTGGGTGGCCTGGTATTCGATGCGCCCCGGTGCGTCAACCTGCTCCGAGGCATCGAGTAGCTCCATCGCTACCAGCTTGCCCTCGGCATCATAGTCCAGGATCACGCCTGGCTTATCTTCATCGCTCTCCTCGATCGGGCGGTTGGCAAAGACAATCGTCAGGGTGTCGGTCTCGCGATCGTAGGTTACTTTCATACATCCCTCCAATACTTCTTTATGTTGCTCGTGCGAATCACTGTCACCACCGCTGGGGGCTTCTCGTCAATGTCTACGAAAACGCGAATGAGGTAGGTTTTAGGTGGTTCACCCAACGCAAACCTTGATTGGTACACCCAGCGAGTAGGTAGAACTAGCTCTATCTGCTCAGGTTGGGCTAGCACCTGCGTCACATCGCCCTCCCGGATACGACGTTCAGCCATTTGCCGTGCGGCGTGCAGGGTTAGTCGGTATTCTGTAATCGGCTCAGGTTGATGCGGTTCGTTGCCGTTCCCTTGCGTGTTTCCATTGTGCATAGCTTAATTATACACCATTTTGCCCACCCTGCTATTGCGGGTTACGTACCTGCCAAATCCGCCACAACCACTGATAAACAATCACCGCCAGCACCACCCAGGCCAGCCCATAAACGTACCCGCCCAGCACATCGCTGAACCAGTGTTCGCCGAGGTAGATGCGTGACAGGCCCATGCCGAGGATGTAGATAGCGCAGAGGGCGATCACCAGGGCGCGGGTTAGCTTATGGTCGCGCAGCCTCACCCAGGCAAGGTAGATGAGGAAGCCGTACACCACCATTGCGGTTGCGGCGTGGCCGGATGGAAAGCTGTAGTCGGTCGGCACGTGCGAACCAAGCTCGTAAGGGAAGCCGGGGCGGGGGCGATGCTCGATAATCTTGATTAGCGGGTTGCCGACGCTGCCAAGCTGGGCGAACAGCAGCCCCAACGCGGCGGGCCAGTCGCGTAGTACAAGCAGGGCGATGAAGATAATCAGCGGGAGGATAAGCACCCAGGGCGCAACCCCGACCGCGGTGAGGAAGCGCATCATGCCGTCGAACCAGGGAGCGCGGAACTGCTGCACAAAGCGCGTAACCGTCAGGTCGAACGGCAAGGGCGCGCCGCTCTCCACCAGTTCGGTAAGCAGGGCGAAGAGCAGCAGCAGGCTAGCGAGGATCAGCAGGGGGCGGAGGTATGGGCGGAAAGATTTCACATTATCCAATTTCACTTTTCAACTCCGATGCTATCCACCTGCACTCCTAGCCGTCGCGCATCTGCGCCGGGGGTGTCGGCGGCGGGTTGCCAGGCGGTGGCATGGAGGCGGAGATAGAGCCAGCCACCAGGCGGTGGGGTGGCGACGCTAATCTGGCCGCGCAACTCGGTGAAGTTGCCCGGTTGGGGCTGGTTGTCTCGCGCGGGCGGCTGGCAGGCAACCGGCAGGCTGGCGGTCATTACCGCCGTGCTACCGTAATCGAGGCTGACCTGAGCAGGGGCGGTACGGTTGGGGGCGGGGGCGCAACGTTGCGGCGGCCCTGCGGACAGGCGCAGCGTGACGGTCAGCGTTGCAGGGCTGGTGGGGGCGGGCAGGCGCAGCACCGCATCGGGGCCAGTCCAGCGGTAGGTAGCGCCGTTGCTATCCTTCTCCTTGTCGAACCAGCCGCTAACGGTGTAGGGATAGTCGAACGTGCCGCCCATGTCCACATTCAGCGGCAATTGCAGCGTGGGCGTGACCGTGCGCGGCACTACCTGGTAAAGGCCATAGTGCAGGCTGCCGGTGAAGATGTTGAGCGGCTTCTGGTAATATAGCTGCTCTAGCTCCTCGGTGGTGTAAGTCCACTCCTCGACCGGCTTAAGGTCGTAGCCGGGCAGGTTCAGCTTGCCGCCGTTCGCGCCCAGCATGGCGTAGACTGGGCGCTTGCCCTTCAGCCAGCCCGCGACCGAGCCAGACACGATTCCGGAGTTGAAGGCAACCTGCTGCTCCACACCGCGGCTGAGGTCAATATCCTGGCTGAGTGCCAGCACATCGCGATCGTAGATAAAGCGCAGTGGGGTCAGCACCACATAGGGGGTGTCGCGGTCGGCGCTCATGATGGTGACACTGTTGGCTGGCAGCTTCTGAGCCAGGGCGCTGATTTGGGCGATGGTTCCCTTGTCCTCGACGTGGCTGAAGATGGGGCGGAGCGTGTAGACAAAGAAGGCAAGCTCCACAATGTAGAGGGCAATGGAGCCAAGTTGGGCGGCAAAGCCGAGCGGCAGTCGCCAGGATCGGGCGCGGGCGAAGTTGCGCCCCCACTCGAACAGCACAACGCAGAAGTAGGCGATGAACAGGCTGAAAGCGGGGGTGATAATCGGGATGTAGCGGCGCATGGTGTAGATGTAGTGGGGGTCGGAGTAGGTTTCGCCGACGAAGACGAGCAGCGAGATTGCCAGCATCAGGAAGAAGTAGGCGCTCTTCAGGGTCAGCTTGCGCCAGAGGGTCAGCATCAGGCCGAAGCTGGCGAGGGCAATGCCCAGCGGCGAGAAGTACCAGCCGATCTTGACCATATTGTAGAGGGCTTGATTGTTTTCGGTCGGGCTTTTGGCCGGGTCGAAGGGAACCGGCGCCCCAATGTAGGCGGTGAAGCTAGCGGGGTGGCTGATCAGGCCGCTGATGTTGCTGAGGGTGATGATGTGCGGCCTGATGATGTAGGCGTTGAGCATGTACGCGCCCACGCCGAGCGCCAGCAGCGCCAGCAGGATGGGGCGCAGGCGCGGCCAGTAGCGGCTAGCCAACCCACTGAGCGGGCGGGTCCAGCGGGGCTGGGTGCGCAA
>QHBQ01000230.1 GCA_003243865.1 Candidatus Chloroheliales bacterium
CCTTGCACCCCCGGCTTGCCCTGCTCTCCGACCCCCACCAATACGCCGACCAGGACGCCAATCCCGACCATCACCCAAATCCCCAACGGGTTCGTGGACATCAGCGGCAATGTCTTCGCCAACGCAATCGGCGACCTCTACACCAGGGGCGCAGTTAGTGGCGTTGATTCCTCCCACTTCAATCCCAGCGGCACAAGTACGCGCGCCCAGTTCGCCAAAGTGGTGGTCATCGCCTTCAGCATCTACGACTACACCCCGCCCAGCCCCGACTTCACCGACGTGCAACCCGGTTACTTCGCCTATAGCTACATCGAGGCGGGCTACGCCTTCGGAATCCTCAACGGCTTCGACGAGGCCACCTGTAACGCGGCGGGCGCAACCTTCCCTTGCTACCTGCCCAACCGCCCCATCACTCGCGCGCAGCTCACCAAGCTGGTGGTCAATGCCGATGGCTACGACCTGATTACCCCGCCAACGCCAACCTTCAGCGATGTCGGCCCCAACAACATCTTCTACTCCTTCGTCGAAACCGCCCACACGCACGGGGTGATCAACGGCTATCCCGACGGCACCTTCCGTCCCAACAACAACATCCGCCGCGACGAGATGTGCCAGATCGTCTACAAGGGGGTGTACAACTTCTGAGCCATGAGCCATGAGTAAACCCGAATCATCGCTCCCCTTTCCCTGCGTAGGGAGAGGGGAGTCTTATCTTGAGCCGCTACGGTGGCTGGGGAACTATTCACCGCGTCATTTACGACGAGCTGTACTGGCGCTTCACCAGAGCGTATACGATTTGCCCCATAGGCATCAAGCTAAGCATAAGGTTGGGAACTTACAGGGGGTCTGGGGGTAAGCCCCCAGAGCCTGACTGGCAGCTATGCTAGGGTTAAGCTGCATCTGTGCTTACGAGCAGCATTGCTGGGGTTGCGCCAGCTGGGGGCAGCCCCCCAAACCCCCTCACTCACCCTCGGCTTTCGTCCTAATTTGATGCCTCTGGGCGTATGAGATTCGCCCCTACATCAATCTCGTCTGTAGGGGCGCAAATTCATTGCGCCCTGGCCGATTTTGCAATCGCCATGCAAGCGCTTTAGCTATCTTCCTCCAGCGCATAGGCGATGGCCTGCTCCAGCGTCATCGCCGCACCTGCGTTCCACGCTTGATCGAACTCTTCCTTACTGAGCGTAGTGTGGCAGGTGGCGAGCGCACGCTCATATGCGGCGCGCTCGCCAGGAAGAAGCGAGCCCTCGAGCGAGTCAAGCATAGAGCAGCCTGCGCCTAGCAAGCGCGCTGCCCGTCGCGCCGCGGCTGGGCCGGGCCTGAGCGTCGCTACGCTACCCAGATCCAGCAATGCCGAAGCGATGCCTTGTTTGCCCCCCATCTCGCAGAACAATGCCAGACCCTCTTCGTGGGATTGGCGGGCAGCTTGATAATCACCCTCGCCGCATGCTACCCGCCCTAGGATCACGAGTGTATCAGCGACATCGCGTTTGTTGCCCAACTCCTTTCCAATGGTCAAGCTCTCATCGAGGAACCTTCTAGCCATGGCGTAGTCGCCCTGTTCGCAGGCCAAGTCGCCCAGATTAATGAGCGAAAGAGCAATGCCGTGCTTATTTCCCAACTCGCGGCGGAGGGCCAGACTTTCCTCATGGAGCGCCCGGCTGGTCATGGCATCACCTTGCATATAAATGACAACCGCAAGATTATTGAGGACGATGCTAAGGCTATGCTGGTCTCCCAGGCTACGTTGCAGGGCCAGGCTTTGCTCACCAAACTGCCGCGCCGCTTCCAGCTTACCCTGCTCCCTTGCTACTCCTGACAGGTTGATAAGGGCATGAGCAATGCCCCGCTGGTCATCCAACGCTCTAGCGATCAGCAAACACTCCTCGTAGTACACCTGTGCGGCAGGGTAATCCCCTTGCTCGTAGGCCGCATTACCCAGGCCATTGAGCGCAGAAAGTATACCCACACTATCTCCCAAGCGCCGCTTTAGCTCTAGCGCCTGCTGGTAATAGCTACCGCTAGCCGGATAGTCGCCTTGAGAATAAGCCAACCGCCCCGCGCCGTCGAGCAACCCGGCCCGCGCCTCTACGCTGATTGCGCTCTGGTTGTTCAGCGCGGCGGCCAGCCAGCGGCGGCCCTCATTCAGATACCCGCGTACATTCCAGAACCTGCCCATGGCGGCGGCCAGCCGCGCGGCGGTCTCGGCTTTATGGGCCAGCGCCCAGGCGAGCGCGGCGCGGATATTGTCGTGTTCCTGCTCCAGTCGGGCCAGCCAACTTGCCTGCGCGGCCCCTTTCAACTGTGGCTCCGCCTGCTCGGCTAGTTGGCGATAATATTCGGCGTGCCGTTCGCGGCTCTCTGCTTCGTTGGCAGTAGCTTTGAGCTGCGCCAGGCCATACTCGCGGATACTCTCCAGCATCCCAAAGCGATCTTCGTCGCCCGACCAGCCTCTGACGATCAGCGACTTGTCTGCGAGGGATTGTAGATTGTTGATTGTAGATTGCATATTGAGGTCGGTTGTGTCGGCGCAGACGGCCTCAGCTGCGGCCAAGTCCCAGCCGCCCGCGAACACCGCCAGCGTGGCGAACAGCCGCTGCTCCGCAGCGGTGAGCAGGTTGTAGCTCCAGTCAATCAGGGCATACAGCGTCTGTTGGCGAGGCAAAGCCAAGCGGTCGCCCTCGGTGAGCAAGGCGAAGCGGTCAGCTAGCCCCGCCTGGATCTCCGCCACGCTCATCACGTCCATACGGGCGGCGGCCAATTCAATCGCCAGGGGTAGGCCGTCGAGACTAGCACAAATCGCCCGCACCTCGGTAGCGTTGCTCTCGGTAAGCCGGAAATGCGGTTGCCAAGTCGTCGCCCGTTCGACGAACAGGCGGATGGCAGCGTAGCGAGTCAGTCGCCCAATGCGGGGCTGCGCCTGTGCGGCGGGCAGGCCCAG
>QHBQ01000247.1 GCA_003243865.1 Candidatus Chloroheliales bacterium
TTGGATAACCGGCGCTAAACGCCGGAACGCCCATTCTACAATATCCCGGTCAGCCCCTACGCTGGCTCAGGACGGGCGATAAATGGCAATCTAATTTCCCCCTATCAATCTAAATTTTGATAAATGGGACTTATCGACACCGCCATCGCACATTCGTTTATTCGTTTTCACGAATCCGCTGGCTGGCCGCTCCCACTAGCGCCACATATCGCTCGATGGGGAGCTGAAGAACTGCGCTGCCAATGAGGGAAAGAATATCCTTATCGTGCCAAATCCCAAATCCCAGTACCAGCCGCTCAGTGCAAACACATGGGACTGGGATTTGGGATTTCGCGGCAGGGTCAATCTCCCCTCGCGGGCAGCTATTGCTCCGCTGCTTCGCACCCCCAAATGTTGAACGGGTATCAAGGTGCAGCCTCGCAGGTGAGTTGACGAGTTTCCGGGGGCTGGGGGCGCAGCCCCGTAGCTGCCCTATTGTAAGGTCCATCGAAAGCCATCTTCGCCTCACCCATACCCCTGACCAAAATAGCTTATCTGCCCCTACAGCCAACGTTCAACTTTTCACTCATGGCTCATGGCTTTCGCCCATTGCCTTGCTTGCCCAATTTGCGGGCGGCATGGTATAATTGCGGGCAACCGGCGGGGTGTAGCAGAGTGAGCGCCACCCGCCCCTACATTCAACTTTCAACTTTCAACTTTTCACTTATAGCTCATTGCAGAGGAGCAAAGTCATGTCCGGACACTCCAAATGGGCGACGATTCGGCGCAAGAAGGAAATCACCGACTCGCGGCGCGGCCAGTTGTTCACCAAGCTGGCCCGTGAGCTTACGGTCGCGGCGAAAGAGGGGGGGAGTAGCCTCGACTCCAACTTTCGATTGCGCATCGCGGCGCAGCGGGCCAGGGCCGAGAGTATGCCAGCCGACAACATTCAACGCGCGATTGAACGNGGNGCGGGCGCAAGCGAGGGTGGCTCATCCTTCGAGGAGATCATGTATGAGGGTTACGGGCCGCACGGCGCGGCAATTATCGTGCAGACGCTTACCGATAACCGCAACCGCACCGTCGGCGAGATCCGCTCGGCCTTTACTCGCGGCGGTGGCAGCCTCGGCGAGAACGGCTCGGTAATCTGGATGTTCAAGGCCCAGGGGCTGCTTACGGTGGACACTGAGGGCAAGCCAGCGGACGAGGTTGAACTGGCGGCGATTGATGCGGGCGCGGACGATGTGCGCGAGGGGAACGAGGAAGGCTTGATTGATGTCTACGTTCCGGTCGCCGAACTGAAGGCAGCAGAAGGGGCGCTGACTGCCCAGGGCTTGAAGGTGATCTCCGCCGAGCGGACGATGACCCCCACCACCACGGTAGAACTTGGCCCCAGGGAGACCGAGCAGGTGCTGAAGATGGTCGAGCGCCTCGAAGAACTTGACGATGTGCAGCAGGTGTTCACCAACCTGGAGCTTACCGAGGCGGCAATGGCCTCAATGGAAGGCTGACCAGCGTGCGCGTGATGGGGCTTGACCCTGGGACCGCGATTATGGGCTGGGGCGTGGTGGATAGCGATGCGGCCCGCGCCAGCCTGAGCATGGTGGATTATGGGGCGCTCACCACGCGGGCCAAAGCGCCGCTGGTCGAGCGCCTTCCCTTGCTCTACGCTGGCGTGCTTGAGGTGTTGGACAAATACCAACCTGAAGCGATGGCGGTGGAAGAGTTGTTCTTCACCAAGAACGTCAGCACCGCGATCAGCGTGGGTCACGCCCGCGGCGTTGCCATCCTCGCCGCCGCCCATCGCCACGTCCCTGTCTTCGAGTACACCCCCTTGCAGGTGAAGCAGGCGGTGGTTGGCTACGGGCGGGCGGATAAGGGGCAGATGCAGGAGATGGTGCGGCTGATGCTGGGCCTGAAGAGCGTACCGCAGCCCGACGATGCCGCCGACGGCCTTGCCCTCGCCATCTGCCATATCCACTCCGCCCGCTTCACCGCCCTAATCGAGGGCAGCGGGTCGTGAAGAAGGAGCGGCTCGACGTGCTGCTGGTGGAGCAGGGGCTGGCCGAGACCCGCTCACAGGCGCAGGCGCTGATTATGGCCGGGCAGGTCTACATCGGCGAACGCCGCGCCGACAAGCCCAGCACGCCGACACCGCGCGACAGCCCCATCGAGGTGCGCGGCGGGCTGAAGTACGCCTCGCGCGGCGGCCTCAAGCTGGAACACGCCTTGCACGAGTTCGACCTGTTGCCGCTGCTGCGCGGCAAGGTTGCCGCCGATGTCGGTGCCTCTACCGGCGGCTTCACCGATTGCCTGCTCCAGAACGGGGTGGCCCGCGTCTACGCGATTGATGTTGGCAGCGGGCAACTAGCCTGGAAGCTACGCCAGGACCCGCGCGTGGTGGTGGTTGATGAGACCAACATCCGCTACCTTGAGCGTCTACCAGAGGCGGTTGACCTTGCCAGCGTTGACGTGTCGTTCATCAGCCTGAAACTGGTGCTGCCCGCAGTCGCGCGGCTGCTGAAGGACGATGGCTTCATCGTCGCGCTGATCAAGCCGCAGTTCGAGGTGGGCAANGGGCAGGTGGGCAAGGGTGGGGTGGTGCGCAAGCCGGAGCAGCATCGCGCCGTGCTGCACGCGCTGGCCGACTGGCTGGCCGAGTACAATGCAGCTAACCCCGATTACGCGCTGCACCTGCGCGGCCTGGCCCGTTCGCCAATCACTGGCCCCGCCGGTAACGTCGAGTTCCTCGCCTATATCAGCCGCCTGCCGCTGCCAGCCTGGGATGTGGCCGCCACCATCGAGCGATTGACCGCCCTAATTCCTCCCCCGCCGGGGGAGGTTGGGAGGGGGTCCGAGTAGCTGGGTCCATCGCCTGCAATCTACAATACCTTTAGGAGCAACAGTTGAACTCACTTAGGATCGTCGGTTTCGTGGTCAACGAGGACAAGGCGGGCGCGGCGGAAGTGGCTGCCGCGATGCACCAGGTGCTGGCCGAACATGGCGTCGAGGTGCGCGAGTGCCACGAGCAGTACCCGGAGCGTTGCTTTGACCTTGAGACCAGGATGGACCTGATGTTCAGCTTCGGCGGCGATGGCACCATCCTGCGGGCAGCGCGCCTTGCCGCGCCGCTCGGCGTGCCAATCGTGGGGGTCAACCTGGGGCGGGTCGGCTTCCTCACCGAAGTGGCGGCGGCTGACGCCCTGACCGCCCTACCTCGCTTCATTGCGGGCGATTACTGGATCGAGGAGCGGCTGCTGCTGCAAGGCGAACTGCTGCGCGACGGCAGCGTGCTGCACACCTTCACCGCGCTCAACGACATCGTGGTCAATCGCGGCGGCCTCTCCCGCGTAGTCGAATGTAGCCTCAGCGTCAATGGTGCGCCCACCGCCAACTATGTTGCCGATGGCGTGATCATCAGCACCCCGACTGGCAGCACCGCCTACTGCCTCGCCGCTGGCGGCCCGATCCTCACCCCTGATGAGCACAGCATTGCAATCGTGCCGATTGCCCCCTACCTTGCGCTCATTCGCGCCCTGGTCGTCCCCGACGATGCGATAATCGAACTGGTTATCAATCGCGCGGTCGAAGCCCTGATCACGATTGACGGCCAGCTTGACATCGCGATGAACATCGGCGACATCGTTCGTGTGCGTCGCAGCGAAACGATTGCCCGCTTCGCCCGCATCCAACCCCGCAACTACTTTACCGCCACCATCGTTGACCGACTGCGCCTGCGCGGGTAAGCCCGCAGTTGCCGCCTGAGAGTAATGTTCGCCGAAGCTACACGGGGCCTACGGGTAAGCCCCCAGAGGCTGAAGTATAGTGATGCTTATCGCAACTACAGGGGGTCTGGGGGTAAGCCCCTAGTGGCTGAAGCGCACCGATGCCTATCGCAACTACAGGGGGTCTGGGGGTAAGCCCCTAGTGGCTGACCGGCAGCTAGGTTAGGGTTAAGCAGCCTCCCACCATGCCTGAGATTGCAACTGCCGTGCTTACGAGCAGCCTTGCTGGGGTGGCAGCAGCTGGGGGCTTACCCCCAGACCCCCTCGCTCATCCCCGGCTTTCGTCTTAATTTGATGCCTATGGAGTGGGTGGCGCTCGCCCTGCGACTGCGCCGCGAAATCCCAAATCCCAAATCCCAACCCAGTGCAAATGGGTGGGATTGGGATTTGGGACTTCGTTAAGCGGGCAAGCGCCCTTGCTGGCGGCTATTGCTCCTTCAGCAGGGCGTATGCGATTCGCCCCTACGTCAACATTGTCGTCATCGTACCTCGTACCTCGTACCTCGTACCTCGTACCTCGTACCTCGTACCTCGTGCCTCAATCCTCGTACCTCGTACCTCGTGCCTCAATCCTCATACCTCGTACCTTGTATCACCCGCCACGCCAGGTTACTACCGAAGCGGTAGGGGAGGTGGGTGTAGGATGGCACATCCCACAGCACCAGGTC
>QHBQ01000240.1 GCA_003243865.1 Candidatus Chloroheliales bacterium
ATCGCCTTGATGTTGATGCCGTGAGTGACAATCAGGACGTTGTTGTCTGCAGTCAGGTGGCTTTCCATTCGCCCCCAGGCAGCAACGGTGCGGTTCATCAGGTCGCGGGTGGACTCGCCATCCGACATCTTGAAGTCGAGGTTGCTGCGGAAGGCGTAGATCTCCTCTTTAGTGAAGGTGCTACCCTCGCGGCTGGCGGAGCGGTGCGCGTCACGCAGGTCGGGGTCGAGGATGATGGTCTGTTTGGGGATGCCAAGTTGGTCGGCGATGATCTCNGCNCTCTGCGCCCCGCGGCGCGACGAGCTGCTGATAATCAGTGAAACCTCCGAGTCCTTCAGGCGGTGGCCCGCCGCCTTCATCTGCTCGATACCCAAGTCGGAGAGCGGCACATCATGCCAGCCCTGGTGCTTGCGTTCCACGTTCCACTGCGACTCGCCGTGCCGGACAACGTAGATGTTGTTCATGCTTTATTCCCCTTTCTACCATTACAAGCCAAAAACAAATCTAAGCAGTATTACGGCCAACACGGCGCTACTCAACGCGATCCCAATACGGCTGGTATTCAGCACCAGGTTGGGGTTGCTTGACTCACGGGCGTGGAAGAAAGTCATGGTGCAGATCAAAAGACCAAAGATGGCTAGACCCAGGTTGAATAGATCAGTGCAGAGAGATATACCGGCACCAGCAGGAATGGTGAGAATAGCAAGCCAGGTACCGGCAGCCACAGCGGCAGCTCTCATCCCCCTATTTGACCAAGTTACGAAGTCGTCCTGGGGCCTATCGGTTGGTTCAGCATACAATGCAGCAACCGAATCCTGTTTTTCTTCTGGAAGCGCAGCAATTTGCCCGGCTTGAGAGATAGGTGTGAGCGGCCCGGCGAGTGGGCCGCGATAATCATCAATGAGTACCTGCTCCTCGTTGGCGGGCTGACCAATTCCAGGGTTAGGCTTGGCTGATTCATCCATAGATACATTATAGCATATCTGGCACGCACCCACCCCAGCCCCTCCCGATGGGGGTTATTATTGCACGGCGCTGGCGGAGGGCTGGCCGTCAGTGGGGGCGGCCTCGCCCGCCTCCATCACCTGCTTGAAGCGATGCAGGTCGTCCTGCACCTGGGCGTCCGGCTCCTCGCCAAGCATCTTGGCAACTGCCGCGCCGAGCGCGCCCGCAGGCGGGTTGTACTCAAGCTCGACTGTCACCTCAGTGCCGCGCCCATCGGGGGCTGGCTCAAAGTGTACTGACCCGGCGTTGGGGATCTGCGAACCTTCAAGCGAACGCCAGCCGATCAACTCGTTGTCCTTCTCATTAATGATCTCCGCGTCCCACTCCACCTTCTGGCCGAGCGGGGCTTTGGCGACCCAATGCGAACGCTTGTCGCCCAGCATCGTGACCGACTCGAGGTGGTTCATGAAGCGGGGTAGGTTCTCGAAGTTGCGCCAGAAGCGGTAAAGTTCCGCCGGGGCGCGGCTAATGGTGACGCTCTTCTGCACCTTGATACCCTCTTTGTGAGGGATGACCGTCTTGATGCCCTGCTGCTGCTCACCCGCCGCCGTGTTGATGCCGAGCGCATCATTGACGTAGCAGTGGCCGGTTGCGCCGCGATAGATGAGGTAGCCACCGCCAACGGCGACCAACAGGCCAGGCAGGCTGGTGCGGGTCAGCCCCCACAGGGTGAGGAGCGTGCCACCAGCCAACGAGGCGAGGCGCTCAGGCTGCCCAACGTTGACCTTGCTATCGGTCTTCTGTTCGTTCTGGCCGGGGTCATAATTGTTGGCTCTTGCGTTCTGCATTTTCTACTCTCCTTTATCCGTGCCGCTTCTTGCGCCGCTTGAAAGTTAGCTGATTACTGACAGAACAGGGGCAAAATCCGTGCCATTGGCAAGTGGAAAATTGGGTTGCCGTTCATCTTTTATCCTTTTGGGTGTGCTTTGAAAAATTCCCAGATCAGCTTCGCGGTGCTAGTGTTCGCTTCGTTGCCAACCAGCTTCGCCACAGTTTCGTCACTGGGCCAAGCGTGGCCGCCACCCTTGATCGTGTACAGCGTCACCGCGCTGCCTTGCGTGCAGGCGGTGTAGTCGTCACGGATGCTAGTGTCGTTCTCCCGCCGCTGGGCGGCGAGTTTGCAGCCGTCGCGCTTAACCCAGAAGCCGGTGCTATCCGCCGCCGCCAAATAGTGGTAGTCAGTTTTGCTCACCCCATTGTAGCGCACGGTGTTGTCGGCGTCGCCATGAAAGGCAATCACCGACACCGATTGAGCGGGCGCTGGCTCGTCGCCTGCCATTGCTCCAGCCACTGGCGCGATCGCCGCGATCCTGTTGGATAGCCGGTCGGCCAGCCAGTAGGCCATCATCGCACCGTTGGATAGGCCGCCCGCGTAGACCATCTTCAGGTTGACGTTGTAACGCACGTGCAACAGGTCAATCAGGGCGCTGATGTAACCAACATCGTCCACGTTGTGGTCCTGGGCATAGTAGCAGCACCAGTGCGCGTTGAAGGTGAGGTGACCCTGAACAGGGTCACTGCCGTCGGGATAGACGGCGATGAAGCCCTCGCGGTCAGCCAACTCGCTCATCCCGATGAACGAGGCGAAACTAGCGCCGGTGCCGCCTGCGCCGTGCAACATTATCACCAGCGGCAGCGGCTTGCCCCTGCCTACTGCGGGCGGCAGGTGCAGGTAGTAGGTGCGCGTCCCGCTGCCGAATGCCATCGCCTGCTCATAGTCACCTGAGCGGGCAGCAGGCGTCATGTCCACCACCGGCGTTGGCGGCCCCGGTGCGGGTGCGCCGCTGCATCCACCTAGCAGCACCACTAGCAAAGTGAGCAGGGTAAGGCTGGGAACTAGCTTTCTGCTTGTCATGGACCAAGTGTACAACAGAACTTCATAGCTGTCCAACCCTGCTCACTCCATGCTCACCTCCTTAGCAGGTAAAGGTCGAGCGGCTGCTTGGCGCGGCGCAATGCTGCTTGCTCATGCACCCATTCGGCCCAGCTAATCTGGCCGCGTTCACCGTTGCGGGGGAGCATCCCGCCTTTACGAATCGCCGCCGCAATCTTGCCTGGCCAGCAGATGGGGATGATCAGCCTATGCTTGCCCTGCTCGCGCAGCCAAACTTTCATCATTTCATCAGCCCTCAACACCTCTGGCCCACCGAAGTCGGTCACTCGCCCGCTTGGCCCGGCTTCAACCCAGCGGCAGAGGTAGTCGGCCACATCGTTCGCCGCTACCGGCTGGAAGGGTAGGTCGGCAGGGAATAGGAAGAAGGGGAAACGGGCGAACAGGTTGAGGAAGGTAGCAATGAATGGATGGAACTGGGTCGCCCGTGCAATCGTCCACGGCACGCCCGCATTCTGCACCATCTTCTCGGCCGCCAGCTTCTGGCGAAAGTAAGGCATTGGCACATCCTCGAGTCCGACAATGGAGACGTAGAGGCAATGCCTCACCCCAGCCTCACGTGCCGCATCGAGCAGCAGCCGCGTGCCATAAACGTCGGCATTGCCTGGCTCATCGCGGTCGGTCTTGCTGCCAGTCAGCTTCGGCTGGGTGGCGCTGTGCACAATCGTGTCCACCCCTGCCACTGCATCGCGCAA
>QHBQ01000459.1 GCA_003243865.1 Candidatus Chloroheliales bacterium
ACGTGTACCCGCCCGTGGAAGGGCAGGAAATGGTGTTCGCAGGTGCTATAGAAGGGGATGTCCTTTAGCACAACCATCTCGCGGTGCGACTCCTCGAAGCCGGTTTGCAGCAGTTCAACCGGGTCCTGGTACAGCCCGCTGAATATCTCCGTGTACATATCAGCGATGCGGCGGGGAGTGTCGCGTAGCCCCTCACGCTCAGGGTCTTCGCCAATTGCCTTGATTATCTCCAGCACTGCCGCTTTGATGCGCTCCTTGTCCATCGGCCCCTTGTAAAGGTCGTTGCCGTTTTCATCAAGCTCTTGCATTTTGTGTTTGCCTCCATAATTCCGCTTGCCGGTATCGAATCTTATCAGTGCCGCCTCATGCCTTGCGCAAGAGGCTTGCATCTAATCTTACGGCAGTTTGCGGGCCAGGGATTTGCCGCTGGGCAGAGTAAAGAGGATTATAACACATTGCATAAGAGGTGGTAGGCAAAAAGCCCTCCCCCTGTACAGGGGGAGGGACGAGGCTGATAGCGATGCTCAAGGGGTGACGACCACTGTGCCGTGCATCCCACCGCCAGAGGGGGAGCCATGATAGCGACAATAGTAGCCGAAGCTGCCAGCAGCAGTGAAGGTGTGGTAGTAGGTGTCGCCGGGGTTCAGGTTTGGCGAAGACCAAGAATCATCGTCAGCGTTGACGGTGTGAGCAGTAGCACCGGTGTTCATCCACATTACGGTGGTGCCGACGCTAACGGTAGTAGTTAGCGGGTTGAACCGGAAGTCCTGAGCGCTGACCATTGCTCCTGGCGTGACGGTCGGCGGCGCGGGGGTAGGGGTCATCAAGCCGGGGCAGTGCAGGATACCCTCATACACAATCTGGGCCATCTCATCACGGCGGATGTTCAGGTTAGGTCTGAAGGTGGTATCGGGATAGCCGTTGATCACCCCAGCGTGATAGGCAGTCTCGATGTAGACGTAGAAGACGTTGCTAGGCGGCACATCTATAAAGTCCTGACCCCCGCCGCTTGGCGTATAGAAGGGGCAATTGCCCGCGAGAACCACGAACTTGGTAAGCTGGCCGCGACTGATTGGGATATTGGGCAAGTAGCAGGGCGGCTGCACGCCATGCGCAATGCAGGTGGGGGGGTCGAAGCCGCTGGTAATGCCGTAGTGGTAAAGGGTTTCGATGTACACGTAAGCGAAGTAGCCAGCTGGCACATCGGTGAAGTCGGGATTGCCGCCCGGGGTGTAGAGCGGAATGGCAAAGCCCAGCACCACCACCTTGGCGAACTGACCGCGCGTCGCGGTGCCAGCCGGGCTGTAGTGAGTGGGGTCGGTGCCGTTGACCGCGCCGCGACAGTAGAGATAGTGGATAGCATAGTAGAAAACGTTACCGTTAATGTCCACGAACGGGTTGGGGCAGTCGGTCGGGGTGGCCGATGGCGCTGGCGTGCTGGTGGGTGGCATGGGTGTGTTGGTCGGAAGCGGCGTGGCGGTGCGGGTCGGCGTATTGGTCGGCGCTGGCGTGGCGGTACGGGTCGGCGTATTAGTTGTGGCCGGGGTCGGGGTACGGGTTAGGGTGGGACACTGCAAGCCGGTCGGCAGCGATACGGCATCCACATACATTCCGGTATTATCGCCGAAGCCGTCCTGGTGGACGAGGAACACGAGCCGCACTGTCTGCCCCGCGTATGGTGTCATGTTGAAGGTAACGTTGGTCCAGGCCTGAGTGCTTTCATCTACGTGCATGATAGTGGCGAGGATGGCACCGCTGGTGTTCTCGATGTAGGCGTCCTGCCAATCGAAGGTGATAGTATCCTCCGTGTACGGCCAGTACCAATAACTCAGCATACCGCCCGCAGCGGGGACCTGGATGGTTTGGTAGATGGAGCCGTCGCCGTCTGGTTCGGGGCCGCTGACGTTGCCGAGCAGGGCGGAGTAGCTGCCGCTGTATGCCTGGTCGGCGGTGACAATCGGCAATGGGTTGGTATCAGAGACCACCCAGGGTGCGAAGCTACCACTCTCAAAGCTGCCGTTGGCGATAGCATCAGCAATGCCGCACGGGGTAGGCGAGGGCAGCGGCGTGTTGGTAATCGTCGGCGTCTGGGTAGGGGTTGGCGGCGTGCCGGTCACGGTTGGGGTGGGGGAGAGTATGACCGAGCTAATCGTCTCCGCGCTGGTGGTGTAGCTAGCGCCATCGAAACCGGCGGCGATGACCGCCAGGTTGTTCACCGCGCCGCCGCCCTCGCCGAGGCGGGTGAAGTTGAGGGACGGGCCGTAGCGCCAACTGTCAGTGCTGGGGTTGTAGATCTCCACGCTCTGGGTCTGGGTAATCGGGGTGAAGCCGCCATCCTGGCTGTTCCTGAAGTAGCCGCCGCCGACTACCCAGAGTTCACCGTTGAGGGCAAAGGCGGTGGGCGCCTGGCGGGCCACCAGCATATGTGCCTTAGTCATCCAGGTGTTGGCAGCGGGGTCGTAGGCGTAAACCCCGTTGATCACATTAGTGTAGCTGCCGTTGTAGCCGCCGACGTGGTAGACAAGGCCGTTCAGCACGGCGGCGGCGCCGTAGGCGGTCTGGGTAGGCAGGGTTGCGCCGGTGTTCCACGAGTTCGCGTCCTCGTCGTAGATGTAGTTGGTGTTGCTGACGTAGGGGCTGACGTTGTGGTCGCCCGCAATGACGTAGAACTTGCCGTTCAGCGCCGCGCCTGCGCCGCCGGAGGTGACGGCTGGCATACTGGTTCTGGTCATCCAGGTGTTAGCGGCCACATCATAGCTCTGGTTGGTATTCAGATAGGTGCCACCGCCATTCTCGAATGGCCCTTGGATGCCGCCAACAGCGTAGATAGTGCCGTTGTCAGCGGCGGTCGCGGCAGCGCCGCGCGCGGTTGGCATTGCCGCCTGTACCGTCCAGGTGTTGGTGGTCAGGTTGAAGGACTCGTTGGCATTCTGTTGGGTATCATAGCAGTTGCCTGCCAGCCCGCCGATGACATAGACGTTGTTGCCCGCCGTCGCGCTGCCGACGCGCAGGCGCGGCACGTTGAGCGGCTGGTTAACCTGCCACTGGCCGCCCGGCACTGGCGTGAAGGTGGGCGTGGGGCTGGGCGGCGGGTTGACTGCTGGATAGCGCTCGTTGTCGCTGCGGTAGCTGATACCGCCAGCATTGTAGCCACCCAGCGCGTAGAATACGCCGTTGCCCTGCGTCGCGCCATAATTGCGGCGCACGTTGACCAGGTTGGCGAAGCCTGACCAGCTATTGGCGATGGGGTCGTAGATGTAGGCGGCGTTGGAGCCGACGTTCCAGAACCCACCAGCCACTATTACATGACCGGCGTTGGGGTAGCCGCTGCCGGTGTCCCAGGCGTATGCCTTTGCCGTCGAGCGGCCAATCGGCAGGTCGGCCACTCGCGTCCAGGCGGGAGAGGGAGCGCTAGGGTCGAGCCGCTCGACAATCGGCTCGTTGGTCAGCGCTGTGCCTGCCTGGTTAAGCTGCCCGCCGCCGACTGCGTAGATCTTGCCATCGAGGGTTGCGCCCGCGATGAAGCCGCGCGGGATGCTGAGTTGGGCAGTAATCGGATTGGTCCATCTGCTACCCAGCGGCGCAGTGGGGTCGTAGACCCAGGTGTCGGCATAACCGCCCGGCTGGGCGGGGCGGATGCCGCCGAAGATGTACCACTTGTTGTTGTAGACCGCGCTGCCACCAGGCACGCGCCCGCCGCGAGGCAGGCCATGGTCAACCGGCCAGGTATCGCTGACCACGGTGCTGAGGCTGTCGGCGGTGGGGTTGTAAATATACATGGTATTGGTGAGCGCCGCGCCCGGGCCACTGGCACCGAGAATGTAGATGGCGGGAATGCCGCTGGTGGGGGTCAGCACTGCTGCTTCCATGTTGGAGGTGTTCTGGGTGGGGAAGATTGCGGACTTGGTGGTCCAGGTGCCGCTGCCAGGGTCGCCTTCAAGGATGGAGATGAGATAGGTGCTATAGTCGTTGGTACTGTCGGAGTTGCGTCCGCCGAAGGCATAGATATGGCCGTTGGCGGGCCAGAAGGCACTAGCCATCCGCCCGCGCGGGCCGGGCAGGGAGCTAAACGCTTCCCAGGCGGGGTAATCGCTGGGGCTGTGCGCCGAACCCTGCGCTGCAGGAGGGTTGTCAGCGGAGATAAGTTGCCCGCGCGAGCCGCTGATGCCGTTGCGCGGCGCGGGGGTGGGGCAGACACTGCCGCCTTGTGGGCTGGGGGGTTTGTTGACTACTGAGCCTGCCTGGGCTAGCGGACCAGCCAGAGTAAGGCTGAGGAGCGTTACCAGCAGCGCGAGGCTGGACAGGTAACGCAGGTATCTACTTTTGAGCATGGGGGATAGATCCTCTCTTTTCTTCTTTACTTTCTGCCAAAGAATGATTCGGGTCTGCCGAGGTAAATGTTAGCACTTGCGGTAGGGATTGTCAATCTAACAAAGCGCTAACCATTGGTCATTGTCAATCTAACACAACCTTGCTATACTTCAGGCGGTAGCTACGCTGAACCGTTTTCAGCGGCCTGCCAGGTGTTCTTATGTTATAGAAGGGGATGAATATATGAGCGTAAACATGAACAAGTTTACTGAGAAGGCGCAAGAGGCGTTGGCCGCAGCGCAGGAGATCGCGCAGCGGCACAGCCACAGCCAGCTAACGCCCGATCACCTGCTGCTCGCGCTCGTAGAGCAGGAAGGCGGGGTGGTGCCGCAGATCTTGCAGAAGATGGGGGTGCAGCCGGGCGAGATTGCCCAACAGCTTGAGGCCGAGATTGGCCGCCAGGCGAAGGTTTACGGCGGCAGCGGGCAGCTTTATGCCTCGCCGCAGATGAGTAAGGTGCTGGCCGCAGCGCAGGCCGAGGCCGACAAGCTGAAGGATGAATACATCAGCACCGAACACCTGCTGCTGGCGATTGCCGACGAGCAAGGGTCGGCGCGGGAGCGCAGCTATGCTTCCACCCTGCTGAAACAGGCGGGAGTCACCCGCGAGAAGATCCTCAGCGTGCTGACCTCGGTGCGCGGCAGCCAGCGGGTGACTGACCAAAGCCCGGAGGCAAAGTACCAGGCGCTGGAGAAGTATGGCCGCGACCTGACCGCCGCCGCGGCAGCCAACAAGCTGGACCCGGTGATTGGCCGCGATGAGGAGATTCGCCGCGTCATTCAGGTACTCAGCCGCCGCACCAAGAACAACCCGGTGCTGATTGGCGAGCCGGGCGTGGGCAAGACCGCGATTGTAGAAGGGCTGGCCCGCCGCATCGTCTCTGGCGATGTGCCGGAGGGTTTGAAAGGCCATCGGCTGGTTGCGCTCGACCTCGGCGCACTGGTGGCGGGCGCAAAGTATCGCGGCGAGTTCGAGGAGCGGCTGAAGGCGGTGCTGAAGGAAGTGACCGACGCAGCGGGCAACATCATCCTGTTCATTGACGAGTTGCACACCGTGGTCGGCGCGGGCGCAGCGGAAGGAGCGATGGACGCCAGCAATATGCTCAAGCCGATGTTGGCGCGGGGTGAACTGCACACGATTGGCGCAACCACACTGGACGAGTACCGCAAGCACATCGAGAAGGATGCCGCGCTGGAGCGGCGCTTCCAGCCAGTGTTGGTTGGCGAACCAACCGTCGAGGATACCATTAGCATCCTGCGCGGGCTGCGTGAACGCTACGAGGTGCATCATCGGGTGCGGATTACCGACTCGGCACTGGTGGCGGCGGCGGTGCTGTCTAATCGCTACATCACTGACCGCTTCCTGCCCGACAAGGCGATTGACTTGATTGACGAGGCAGCCAGCCGCTTGCGCATCGAGATTGACAGCAAGCCAACCGAGATTGATGAGCTTGACCGGCGCATTGACCAGCTTGAGATCGAGCGCATTGCGCTGCACAAGGAGAAAGACGCCGCCAGCAAGGAGCGGCTGGAGCGCATCGAGAAGGAACTGGCGAACCTGCGCGAGCAGGCCAGCGAACTGAAGACCCGCTGGCAGCGCGAGAAGGAAGGCTTGCAAGGGGTTAGCAGCATCAAGGAGGAGCTTGAGCAGGCGCGGATGGAGCTGGAGCGGGCCAACCGCAACTATGACCTGAACCGCGCTGCCGAGTTGCAGTACGGCACCATCCCCGCTCTGGAGAAGAAGCTGCACGATGCTGAGGCGACCATCAGCGCGGGGCGGGGGCAGCGGCTGCTACAAGAGGAAGTGACCGAGGAGAACATCGCCGAGATCGTCAGCAAGTGGACCGGCATTCCGGTAACGCGGATGATGGAGGGCGAGATCGCTAAGCTGCTGCGCATGGAAGAGCGGCTGCACCTGCGGGTTGTCGGCCAGGAGGAGGCAATCGGCGCGGTTGTCAGCGCGGTGCGGCGGGCACGGGCGGGATTGCAAGACCCCAATCGGCCACTGGGCAGCTTCCTGTTCATGGGGCCTACCGGCGTGGGCAAGACCGAACTGGCGCGGGCGCTGGCCGAGTTCCTGTTCGACGACGAGAACGCAATGGTACGAATTGACATGAGCGAGTACACCGAGAAGTTCGCGGTGTCGCGCTTGACCGGCGCGCCCCCTGGCTACGTCGGCTACGAGGAGGGCGGCCAGCTAACCGAGGCGGTGCGGCGGCGACCCTATGCCGTGGTACTGCTTGACGAAATCGAGAAGGCCCATCCCGAAGTGTTCAATGTGCTGCTGCAAGTGCTGGAAGACGGGCGGCTGACCGACAGCCAGGGCCGCACCGTGGACTTCAAGAACACAGTGGTGATCATGACCTCGAACGTGGGCAGCCAGTACATCACCGCGATGCCGACCAAAGCTGACGAGGAGAGGGTGCGCAACAAGGTAATGGAAGTGCTGCGCGAGACCTTCCGGCCTGAGTTCCTCAACCGTATTGACGAGGTGGTTATCTTCAACCAGCTAACCAGGCAGCAGATCGCCCAAATCGTGAACATACAGCTAGAGCGGGTGCGCAAACGGCTGGCCGACCGCAAACTAACCCTAGATGTTACCCCCGCCGCCGCGGAGTTCCTCGCCAATGAGGGCTTCGACCCAGTCTACGGCGCCCGTCCGCTGAAGCGGGCGATCCAGCGGCGCGTACTCGACCCCCTATCGCTGGAGCTACTCGAAGGCAAGTTCCATGAGGGCGACCACATCGTGGTGGATGTGGAGGGCGGCAAGCTGGTGTTCCGCCGCGCCAACGAGCCAGCCGCTGCTGAACCAGCAGCGGTGGCAGCGTAATATCCGTAGGGGCGGGTTGCACTCGCCAAGTCATGATAGAAGGGGGGCGCACCCGAAGATGCGCCCCCATCCTTAGCCCTTAATCCTTAATCCCCTCACGGTCGATGGATGATGCCCTCATACACAATCTGGGCCATCTCATCGCGGCGGATGTTGTTGTTCGGCCTGAAGTAGGGCCGGTGCTGCGGATCGCACGGCTCACCCGGCCCCCCACAGGTGTAGCCGTTGATGATGTTGTTGTGGTAGGCGGTCTCGATGAGCACGAAGAAGGGGTTGCTGGGTGGCACGTCAGTGAAGTCATAGGCACCACCAGGCGGGGT
>QHBQ01000061.1 GCA_003243865.1 Candidatus Chloroheliales bacterium
TACGTCGAGCGCGTCAACGTCGCTGTGGTAGTCGGCGTGCAGACCCAGGAAGATTATCTGAACGCCTCTGCGCCTGGCTATCGCAGCCTGGCCTGGGCCAACCGCAATCTGCCCGCCGATGCGAAGGTACTAATGGGCTGGGGCGCGCTTGGCTATTATCTCGACCGCCCCTACATCTATGCGGAACACGCGCCGGAGTATGTGGGCCGCTACATCAACCGCCCGCCGCAAGAGTTCCTGGCCCGGCTGCGGGAGTTGGGCATCACCCACATCATCATCGCCTACCCCGAACAGTTCCCCATCCGCGAGGTCTTCCCGCCCGGCTTCGTCAGCGACAACGGGCTATACACGCGGCTGATCAACCCCTATGGGCTGCCGTGGAAAGTGTATATGGTGAAGTGAGGAGTGATGAGTAGGAATGTTGAAAACCGTAGGGCGCACTGACGTGCGCCCTGCTGAAGAACATAACTTCGATAAGAAGCAGTAGGAATTAGGCAGCGTGATAAAGATGCGGGCTACGTAAAGAACCACAAGCAGGTCAGCAGCAATTACAAGAAGGCCAACAATCATCACGCGGCCAGGATTATAGGCTTGCCTGCACTTGAGTATGCTCCAAAGGCTTATCAGAACACAAGCGGACAGAAGGAGAAGAAAGTTTAGCAACTCGCCATGGGCATCCTCTATATTAAGATTCTGCATACCGAGATAAGGACACCAGTCAATAGAGTACCGACCTCTAAAGTAGTTGCCGAAAAGGAAGAAAAACGCTGCCACCCCTATGGAACTCATCAGCCCCAGCCAAGACCAGAAGGTGACTTTATTTGCGCTGGCAGGTGGCACGCGAGCGGCAGCAGGTGGGATAAACGGCGCAGCGAAGTCCGGGGGTTCAAGGTGAACAACCCGAGTCCGCCCTGGCAGCGGTGGCGGGACGAGCGGGCCGCGGTACGGCTCGATGATGGGCGGGTAATCAACTTGGTGCTGGGCATGGTCGGGGTTCATTTTCCACCTTGCCAGGGCGAGCGCAACCCGCCCCTACCGAGGGCGAACCGTTATTCGCCCCCACATCCGCTGCTCCGTTGAACCTAATCCGTTGGCATTGGCCCTTCCCCAGCTTCATCCTCATATACCACCCGCTGCACCGGGCGGCGATCCATGACCGATAGGATAAAGATAATGGTCATAATGATGGCCGAGGCGACGCACCATTGACACCACTTATGTAGAAAGAAGGCTTCAACCGAGGTGAACCAGGCGCTGGCGAGCAAGCCGAGGGTGGCGAATACCAGTTGCAGGGTGGTGACGCGGAGCAGGGCGCGGCCAGCCAGCCGCAGGCCGATCAGAGCAGTCAAACCAATCGCCAGATAGCCCGCCACGCCGAAGAGCGATACCGGGAGGCCGAACCAACTGCCATAAGCGCTGTTGTTGACATCATCACAATCAGTGCCATTGGTGCAGATCAACGGCCCGCCAGCGATATGGGTGTTGTGCAGAGCAAGGTAGCCCGCGATAAACAGACCAACCAGGGCGAGTAGAGTAACCGCCATCTTGGGCCAGAGGCGGATGAGGGCGTAATCCCCATGGGGCGCGGCGGCCTGCTGTCGTGCCTGCTCAAGTCGCTCAAGTTCAGCCTGCAGGTCGGCCTTGATTTCGCGACTGCGCTTATTGTTCGAGAATGTGTCCATTTTATTACTTCTGCGCAGTCTCCACTGCTTGCTTGAAGGTATCGAAGTTCGCGCCAGGCAGAATCTTATCGTTGATATAGAACTGAGGCGTACCGGGTATCTTGATGCTGATCGCCTCGTTGATGTTGGCGTTCATGATGTTCTGATGGGTATCCTTCGCCACACAATCCATCACCTTGGCGGAGTCGAGGCCGAGCTGCTGGGCGTACTGCGCCCAGAAGGTGTTCTCGTCGCCATTAACCCAGGCATCCTGGTTGGCGTAGAGCAGATCATGCATTGCCCAGAACTTGTCGGTGCCGTAATCGCCTGCGCAGGTGGCAACCTCGGCAGCCTTCATCGCCTTAGGGTGGGGCTTGACCAGCGGCAGTGGCTTATAATAGTAGTAGACTTGGCCGCTGTCAATATAGGTCTGCTTGATGCGGGAATAGTCTTGGTCGAAGTAGATCTTGCAGGAAGGGCATTGGAAGTCGCCGTACTCCACCGCCTTGATCGCGGCATTAGGGTTGCCTTCGCCATAGCCATTGGTGAGCAGGCTGCGGGCATCGGGCGTAACATTAGCCGAGGGGGTTAGGTCAAGCCCGGGGGTGAGTGAGCTTTGCGCTGCGGTATTACTCTTATTCGAGGTGAGCCAAGTGGAGTTGCCCAGGAAGGTGCCAACCAGCACTACGCCGAGGACTACGACCGCGCCCAACACCACCCAGAAGTACCAGGGGATGAGTCCCTGTTGCGGGCGACGAGACGGAGCTAGCGCTTTGGGCTGCGCCTTCGCTTGCATCTTCGTTTGAACCTTCGATTGTGATTTGGGCGAACGGGGGCCGGAGCGACCGGTCTGCGCTCCGCCCTTCTGCTGTGTGCTGGGCATTGGCTTGGCGTTCCTCTCTTTGCGCTGGTATTCTTGACCTTATTATACTGTTTCAGCCAGCCAGCGTCAAACAATGGGATTTCAGATCGCAATGCCTGCTAACAGAAGGGGGCGCACCCGAAGATGCGC
>QHBQ01000026.1 GCA_003243865.1 Candidatus Chloroheliales bacterium
GCCGCTGCCGTCATGGTGAATCAACGAGGTCTTGCCGTGCATCGGCTCCGCCGCCCGCACGATTTGCCCGCCGAACACCTGCCCGATACACTGCAAACCGAGGCAGACGCCCAGGATAGGCAACTTGCCGCTGTACTCAGCAATCAGCGCGTTGCTGTTGCCCGCTTCGTTGGGGGTGCATGGCCCGGGGCTGATCACGATGGCCTCTGGCTGCAGCTCTGCCACATCGGCCACGCTTACCTCATCGTTGCGCTGCACCTCGACCTCAGCGCCCAGTTCATAGAGGTACTGGTAGAGGTTGTAGGTGAAGCTATCGTAGTTGTCCACCAGAAGGATCATCGCTGTCTCCTATATCATTGACCAGGCGGCTGTCCGCTTCGGGTTTATCTTGCAAATGCTTCATGCCCAGCCTCCTAGAAAAAGCCCCATTTATGGCTTACCGGTACAAACAAGAAATCGGCGATCTGATTGGCCGTATCGTCGGCAGAGGACTTATGATAGTAAAGACCTAGCCGGGTGCCATCCCGATTGCTGTAGTTCACTTGCACCACGTAGGCACCGCGGCCTATATACTTCACTGTCACCTCCGTGATGTCGCTCAAGCGACCTAGTTGCTTGCCATCCAGGTCCAGGGTGTCAGCTTTTCGGTCGAAGGTATAGAACTGCTCTTTTGTAAGCGTTCGCACTAGAAAAAAGACCGAAGCGATAAAGCCGATGATTGCGATAACCATCAGCGGATTGCCAGGATCATCACCGCCCCTGTAGCCCGCTATAAGGACCGCAATGAGTAGGATTGACATGAACATGAACGCAACACTTGTGTTGCGGGCAGCTGCCTTGTTCTTCTTTATTAGCAACCGTCCGCTTGGATTGCCCTTACCCTTTAGCTGTTCCTTTGGGTAGTCCATGCTGCCTCCTAATCTGCTAATCCGAACCTCATCGCTTTCTACTATAATCTACGGATCAGCGTCGGGTGAAGTTACAGCCTTTCGGCCATATCGAGGGCATGCATCACTGAGGCCAGCTTGTTCTCCGTCTCGCGATATTCGCTGGCTGGGTTGCTATCGGCGACGATACCCGCGCCCGCTTGCATTGCCGCCTTGCCGTCAGTGAGCAGCACGGTGCGGATGGTGATGCAGGTGTCGAGGTTGCCATCGTAGCCAATGTAGCCGACCGCGCCGCCGTATGGCCCGCGCTGCTCGCCCTCAAGCTCGGCGATAATCTGCATCGCTCTTATCTTTGGCGCGCCGCTGAGCGTCCCCGCCGGGAAACAGGCACGCAGCGCATCCACCCCGCTCATCCCCGGCTTCAACCTGCCCTCCACCTCACTGACAATGTGCATCACGTGGCTGTAGCGCTCCACCTCCATCAGCCGTCTTACGCACACCGTGCCGGGCTGCGATACTCGGCCAATGTCGTTGCGGCTTAGGTCAACCAGCATGATATGCTCGGCCCGCTCCTTGGGGTCGGCGATTAGCTCGGCTGCCAATGCCTCATCCTCGACCGGCGTTGCGCCGCGCGGCCTGGTGCCAGCAATCGGGTGGCTGGTGATCACCCCATCCTGCACCCGCACCAGCATCTCCGGCGATGCACCAACCACTGCCGCCTTGCCCAGTTGCAGATAGTACATATAGGGCGACGGGTTGATCGCCCGCATCGCACGATAGACATTCAGCGGCGAGCCAGCGTACTCGCGTACCACCCGCCGCGACGGCACCACCTGGAAGATGTCCCCCGCGCGGATGTACTCCTTTGCCCGCTCCACATAACCCTCAAAGATGAGTGAGGAGTGAGGAGTGAGGAGTGAGGAGTGGTTAGGGTGTTCTGTAGGGGCGTGATTTATCACGCCCTGGTCGGGTTGTGAACCTGTCGAGGGCGCAATGAATTGCGCCCCTACATTGGCCTGCTCCGTTTCTTCATTGAACCTAATCCGTTGGCTGGCTTGCGGGTTCAGCTTATCGGCCAGCGCGTCTATACGCTGCGCTGCCTGAGCATAGGCAGCAGCCACATCGGCGCCCTCATCCAGGGTGAGATGGCTGATAATCTGGATGCGCTGGCGCAGATGGTCGAAGGCGAGTAGGTCGTCGGCGTACATGAACACTGCCAGCGGCAGGGAGGCGTGCAGCGGATGGGTTCGCTCCGGTATGGGCAGACGCTCGAAGCTGGCGACCGCTTCGTAGCTGAGGTAGCCAACCGCACCGCCGTTGAAGCGCGGCAGCCCGGCCACCGGCAGCAGCCGATAATCGCCCAGCGCGGCGGCGATGGCAGTTAGCGGATCGTGGTATTCGCCGATCACCGCTTCAGCGTAGCCATTCTCTCGCCGCTGGTGGATTATCTTGCCGTCAGCTAGCCGCAGCGCCAAGGTAGGGCTCGCGCCGACGAAGCTGTAGCGGCCAATCCGCTCACCGCCTTCGACGCTCTCCAGCAGGAAGGCATACTCGGCGTCGCCCGCCACTCGTAGGTAGGCGGCCACTGGCGTGAGCAGGTCGGCTAGCACCTCGCGATAGATGGGGATGCGCAGCCTGCCACCGCCTGCTTCGTCTGCC
>QHBQ01000140.1 GCA_003243865.1 Candidatus Chloroheliales bacterium
TACTACGAGGAGCGCGGCTTGATCCCGCCGCCCTCGCGGATGAGCGGCGGCTTCCGCCTGTACGCGCCCGACGAGGTGGCCCGCATCGAGCGGGTTATTCAGCTAAAGAACGTGCTGGGCTTTTCGCTGGAAGGCATCAAGCGTATCTTCGACGCCGAGGAGACCAAGGAGCAACTGCGCGATGAGTATCGCCAGCACCCCGACGAAGCATCGCGCCGCCGCAAACTGGAAGGTCTGATTATTGTCACCGAGGAGCAGGTGGCGATCATCAACAGCCGTGTTGCCGCGCTCGAACAGATGCGGGGCGAGCTTGAGGAGAAACTGAACCACTATCGCACCCGCCTCACAGAGATTGAGGGCGAGACGACCCAATTATACCCAGTATGACGGTGAATTAGGCCAGGGCGAACAACGGTTCGCCCCTACATAAAAATACATTTTGGAGAACGTAAATGACTGCATCAGCGCCGCATCGCGCCAATACTGCTGAAACCAACAAGATCGAATCGGCGATTATCGCCCCTGAACAGGAGGTGGCTCAAGTCACCGCGCTGGATGTGGCAAAGGCCGACGAGGTGGGCGCGCTGACCAGCGTCGAGGTCGAGGGGCGCCAATCGTGGCTGTGGATCCCGGCCTCGTTCCGCGCCCTGCGCAACGCCGATTACCGCATCTTCTGGGCCAGCGTCTTCACCTCGAACATTGGNAGTTGGATCCAGACTATCGCTCAGGGCTATCTGGTGCTGCAGCTAACCAACTCACCGTTCATGGTNGGGCTGGTCAGCTTTGCGACTTCGTTGCCGGTGCTGCTCTTCAGCCTGATCGGNGGGGTAGTCGCCGACCGCCGCGACAAGCGCCGCCTGCTGGTCATGACCCAGAGCCTGCTGCTCACCGTCACGATGATGATGGCGCTGCTAACCTTCACTGGCCTGATCAATATCTGGCTGATTATCGCCCTCAGCGTGCTGATCGGCACCACTAATGCGTTCAATATGCCCGCCTATCAGTCAATCCTGATTGACATCGTGGGGCGCAAGGATCTGCTCAACGCGGTCGCGCTCAACTCGGCCCAGTTCAACATGAGCCGCATCATTGGGCCATCGCTGGTNGCGCCGCTGGTNGCGGNGGCGGGCTTNGCTGGNTGCTTCTTCATCAACAGCCTNAGCTTCTTNGCGGTGATCATNGCGCTGCTCACAATCAAGATTGTGAACAGCAATGCGGGNCGCAAGGCGAGCGGCAGCGGTATCCAGAACNTGAAGGATGGGCTGGCCTACCTGCGCAGCCGCCCTGATTTGATGATGCTGATTGCGATGGCTGCGACCCTGACCATCTTCGCCTTTCCCTACTCGATGCTGATGCCAGTAATGGCCCGCGATGTGCTGCACGTCGGGCTACCGGGCCAGGGTGAACTGATGACCGCGATGGGCGTGGGGGCGACAATCGGCGCGCTCACCCTGGCGGCCAAGAGCGATTACCCGCACAAGGGCAGGTTGATCATCATCGGCTTCTTCACCTTCGCCATCGCGCTGCTGGTCTTCGCCCTCAGTACCAACTTCTACATCTCGCTGGTGGCGATGGCCTTCCTCGGCGCGGGGATGATCACCTTCATGGCGAGCGGCAACACCGTCCTACAAGCCAACGTTCCCAGCCATATGCGCGGGCGGGTACTCAGCGTCTGGATGTTGTGCAATATGGGCCTGGTGCCGTTCGGCAGTATGCAGGCCGGCGCGATTGCCGAGCATTTGGGCGCACCGTTCGCCCTCAGCATTGGGGCGATCGTCTGCGCCATCGTCGTTGCTGCCGTGGCTCTCTTCGTGCCGCGCATCCGCACCTTGACCACCGACGTTCAGCCTGCCTGAACCGGCGGCAGATCGTCGAGGTTGACCACCTGCGGCTCCTTCATCCCAGCAGTGGGATTGATGATGACCACGCTGGCGGCGGCGCTGATGATGCCGTCCTGACGTAGCTGCTTCAGACCAGCGACCGCCAGCGCCCCCTCCGGCCCGGCGAAGATGCCCTCGCTGCGGGCCAGTTCAAGCTGGGCGGCGGCAATATCATCCTCGCTCACGCTGATAATCTGCCCGCCGCTCTCGCGTACCAGCTTCAGCACAAGGTAATCGCCGAGGGTGCGGCGCAGGCGCAGCGGTGGGTAGCGAGTGTCAATCCCCAAATCCCAGGGCTTGCTCTCCTCCCCCCCATTCTTGAACGCTTCGGCGAGCGGCGCACAGGCATCGGTCTGGATGCCATAGATGCGGGGGCGGTGCGACGATAGCCAACCCAGCGCCTCCAACTCGGCCCAGCCCTTCCAGATTGCTGCCAGCCCCATGACGCTGCCCAGTGGGTAGATAAGCGCGTCGGGCAGGTTGTACTCATAATCCTCGGCCAACTCGTAGCCCAAAGTCTTCTCGCCCTCGATGCGGTAGGGTTCGCGCATACTGCTGACATCGAACCAACCGAAGCGTTGCCCCAACGCTCGCACCAGTTGATTGCCCTCCATCTCCGTGCGGCTGATACGATAGGTGTAAGCGCCACAGGCCACCTCGATGGCAAGGTGAATAGTTGAGGCATCGTGCGGCACGAAGGTGTACGCCTTCAGCCCCGCCCGCGCCGCATATGCCGCCAGCGCATCGCCAACATCGCCCAGCGACGGCACCGACATCGCCTCGATTCCGTACTCGCGCCCGACCGCAGCCGCCACCGCCAGCCCCCGCGCCCGCAGGCTGGCGGTTGGGTTGTAGCTCTCATCCTTGAGCATGATGCTGCCACCGCCAAGCTGATCGCCCAGCCGCGCACAGGCCAGCAGCGGCGTAGAGCCTTCGCCGAGGCTGACGAAGTTTGCGGCGTCGCGCACCGGCAGCAACTCCTGCCAGCGCCAGATGCCGCGCCCCCGCTGCGCCACTATTTGCGGCGTCAGACTAGCCTGCGCCTGCTTTATGTCATAGACGCAGTATAGTACCTTGCCGCAGATTGTGCAGAAACCCATTAGCTTATCGGCGCTATATTCAGTACCACATGAAGTACAAACAACGGAGATCAATTGGCTCCCGCCCACTTGTCCCTACCCCCTTTTCACCAGCAGATTATACCACAACCAGGCGCTACCCGATCGAGCAAAATAGTGGTACAATGTAACTAACGCCGCGCGGGAGCAAACGTTAGCTCGCCGATAGGCATCAAGCTAAGACGAAAGCCTGGGTTGAGCGAGGGGGTCTGGGGGCTTACCCCCAGCTGATGCAACCCCAGCAGTGGTTGCAACGGAGGTTATATTATGCCACGTGGATGTTTGGTCTTGATCGGTGTAGTGGTGCTACTCTTCCTCGGCCTGCCGATCGTCTTCAACTTTGCGGTAGACCTGCTCTGGTTCGACAGCCAGCAGCTCAGTTCAGTCTATACCACCCGCCTGAGCGTGCAAGGGCTGGTCTTCATCGCCACTCTGCTGATCGCTGCTACCTTTCTGCTGGTCAACCTGCTAATTGCGCGACGGGGCAGCGTGCCGCGCCAGCTCTTCCCCGGCCAGGAGCTAAACGTTTCCCCCAATCAGTTCCGCGCGCTGGTCTGGGCCGTCGCCATCCTCTTTGGCATCTTCTTCGCCCTCGGCGCGGCGGGCAACTGGGAGAATGTGCTGCGCTTCCTCAACGCCAGTTCGTTCGGCAACACCGATCCAATCTTCAACGAGGATATCGGCTTCTATGTCTTCACCCTGCCCTTCTATGATGCGCTGCGTGGCTGGTTCAGCGCCCTGCTGCTCGTCACCATAATTGCAGTCGCCGCGGTATACATCAGCGGCGCGCGGCTGGTGGGGCGCGAGGGTACCACTATCACCCTGCCCAGCATCCTGGGCGGGCGTGAGCCGATCGTCATCCCCATCGCGGTGCCAAACGCAATGCGCGTCCACCTCAGCATCCTGGCCGCGCTCTATCTGGCAACCTTCGCGATCGGCTATCGCCTCGACCAGTACAAGCTGCTCTTTTCCGATCACAGCGTCCTCTACGGCGCGGATTACACCGACATCAACGCCAAGCTGCCCGGCTATTGGATCCTGCTGGTAGTCGCCTCGATCAGCGCGTTGCTGCTGCTGCTCAACATCCGCTTTCGCACCCTCACCCTGCTGGGGGGGGCAATTGCCCTCTGGATCGTCGCCGCCATTCTGGTCGGTGCGGTCTACCCCGGCATCGTCGAGAACTTCATCGTCAAGCCCAGCCAGATTTCGCTGGAAGCGCCCTATATTACCAACAACATTACCGCCACGAGGCAGGCATTCAACCTGAACAGCATCGCCGTACGCGCGGACAACATCCAACCGCTCAGTCAGGCCGACATCGCCGCCAGCCCTCAGACCATCGCCAACATCCGCCTGTGGGATTACAAGCCGCTGCTGAAAACCTACAACCAGCGCCAGAGCCTGGAGACCTACTACGATTTCACCGATGTGGATATTGACCGCTACACCATCACGGGCAACTATCGCCAGGTGATGCTTGCCCCTCGCGAACTGAACACCGATGGCCTGCCCGCTGGCGCGCAGACCTGGGTCAATAGGACGTTGCAGTACACGCATGGCTATGGCACGGCGCTGAGTCCGGTAAATGAGATTGGCCCCGGCGGGCAGCCTAACTACTTCATCAGTGGGGTACCGCCTACCAGCACGGTGGGGCTGACGATTAGCCGCCCCGAGATCTACTTCGGTGAGCGGCAGAGCAATTATATCATCGTCAACACCGGCCAGCCGGAGTTCGATTATCACTCCAGCACCACTGGCGAGGTACATACCACCTACACAGGCACTGCGGGCGTGGCGATGGACTCGTTCTGGAAGAAGGCGCTGTTCGCCTA
>QHBQ01000405.1 GCA_003243865.1 Candidatus Chloroheliales bacterium
TTTATCTCACCCGCAGGTAGGCTGGCGATGTAGGCGGCCAGGGCATCTTGCCAGGGTCGCATCTTGATGCCCAGGTCGGCGGCGACGAAGTTGCCGAGCGCGGAGAACTGTGGCGGCTGCGCGGCCCGCGGATAGTTGGCCAGTATCGTCGGCTTCAGCGGCACACTCGCCCGCCCAGTCAGGCGCATCACCTCGGCGGCGTATTCGTAGCGCGAGCAGTAGCCGTCGTTGGGCAGGTGGTACACGCCGTAGACGGGGGTGGGCAGGCTGACCAGCTTGAGCAAGCCCTCGGCGACATCCTCGACCCAGGTGGGCGTGCTAATTTCGTCAGTGACCACGCTGAGGCTGCCGCGCTCGTCGGCAGCTCGCGCGATTTTGGCGATAAAGTTGTTGCCGCCAGCGCCGTACAACCAGCTACCGCGCACAATATAGTAGCGGCGGGTCAGGCTCTGCACGTACCACTCGCCCACCGCCTTGCTTTTGGCATAGGTGCAGAGCGGGTTAAGCGCCTCCCACTCGCGGAACTGGGTGTTGCGCTCCGGTGGCGCGTTGAACACCCAGTCGGTGCTGAAGTACATCAGCGGCACGCCCGCCTGTTCGCACCAGAGTGCAAAGTTGCGCGGCCCCAGCGCATTGACGCGATAGGCGAGGTCTGGGTTTAGCTCCGCGCCGTCCACATCGGTGTACGCGCCGCAGTGCATCACCACCTCGGGCGCAAACTCCTTCAGCGTCGCGTGCAGCGCGTCGAGGTTGGTGAAGTCATGCTCCGGCAGGTCCATGCCCAGCACGATGTGGCCGTTAGCCTCGGCCTGCCGCTGCAGCGCGCCGCCCAACTGCCCCTTGCTGCCGGTTACTACCATGTGCATACACGAACCCTCTATCATTGCGGTAGCGGCAAAAAGCCATTGCGGTAGTGGCAAAAAGCCCCCAGCGGGGGTTTGGGGGAGAAATGCCGCCCCCACATCAATGCTGAAGCATCAACGCTACCAACCACGCAAAGCGAATGTACCATTGATCGTGCTTCAAGAATTCTCCCCCAACCCCCGCTGGGGCTTTTTGCCTGCGGGTTGGTAAGGGCGAATCGTGGTTCGCCCTGCTGCCCTATTTTGCTACGATTGTACCGACGATGAGCGTCAGCGCCAGAGCCAGCCCGTAGAGCCAGTAGAAATCGTAAGCCTGATCGGGGCGGAGGCGGACGCTGATGCTCTGGCTGAAGGTGCGCACCAGCAAGGTGAGCAGCAGGGTGATGATCGTAACCAGCACGATCTGCCCGGTCAGACTGCCAGGCGACGGCAGCAGCAGCGCAGCGATGAAGATGAGCAACCCGGCTTCGCGGGCCATTCGCCCCACGCCCATCGGACTCGCCAGCGGGTTCAGCTTGCTGATCGCCTCGGCGTCGGCGCTGACCTCGAACGGGTGCGCCTCCAGCTTGGCGGGCAGGGCCAGCAGGATGGCGAGCAGGGCCAGCCCGTGCGTTGCCAGCCGCAGCGCCCCGCCCGGCCAGACCGCAATGCTTGCCAGATCCAGCCGCCCCGCCAGCGCGACCATTGTAACGAGGGCGGCGAAGTAGCTGAGATTATGGAAGAGGGCGAATTGCAGCCGCCGCGCCCCCGCTAGTTGCGCCCAGGTGCGCCCATCGAGCAGGCTGCTCATCGCCGCCGCGACCGCGCCTGTCTCCAATAGCAGCGCAACGCTGATCACATCTGCTCCGCCCAGCAACCCGCCAATCGCCAACCCCGGCCCCAGCCAGCCGAGCAGCCCCAAGAGATAATCGGTAGGCGTGCTCGGTGCAATGATTGCGGCCACCGCCTGCCGCAAGGTTGCTTGCGGTGTATCCTCGCGGGTGCGCAGCCAGCGCAGCCCCGCGCCGACTACTGGCAGCAGGATGAGCGCAGCAAAGGTGTAAAATATCTCCATGCGCCGCCCAGTTTATCATAGCCTCAGCGTAGCGTCAACAGACATGACCTAATATGCAAACTGGACCTGCTGGCTGGCGGCGCAACTTGCGTCTGGCGCGGTCGGGTTGTTCAGGAAGCGCAACATCAGGCCGAAGGCGCACGATTCGGACACCGCGCTGGCGTGGGCATCGGCAGGCAACTCGACGTAGTAGCTATGGCTCAGGTTGGCCTGCACCGCGCGCGAGTAGGCGGGCGGGGTAACCGGGTCGAAGTCTGCCCCCAGCACCAGGGTGGGCAGGTTGCTGTGGAGCGAGGTAAGCGGGGGCCGGTTGAAGTTGGTGGCAGGCCAGTTGCGGCAGACATCCTGGCTATCAGACACCAGCGAACTCTCTGCCGTAGCGATTTCCGGCAGCACGCCACTGACGCTGGCGTGGATTTGCGGCGGCGTGAGCGTCCGCACCATATCGCTGCACTCCACCGCGTAGTACACGGGGTCGCTGACGCTCTCGTTGGTGGCGATGTTGTCGGCCAGTATCTGACTGAGCAGAGTGTAGTTCCCGTTATATACCTGGTAGAGCAACTTCGGCAAGGCGCCCAGTTCGCCACTGTAGTACATCCCCTCATGCAGTATCCCTACCAGGGTGTTGCCATCTACCGGCAGGGTGACAGTCTTGCCATTGGCCGGGTCGGTGGTGCGTACCCTGATAGCGCGGCTGTTCAGGCGAGCCACTAGGCGGGAGAAGACGCCATGCAGGTCGGGGTAGGTGGCGTTGCAGGCGCGATTGGCAGCGCAGGCGGCGAACAGGTTGGTAAGCGCCTGGCTGAAGGCGGAGGGCGCGCCGAGGTCGGGGTCAACCCCCAGCGGCACCACTGAGTCGAGTACCACATCGCGAATTGCCTCCGGGTGGTCGCGCATCAGCACTTGGGCCAACAGCGTGCCGTAGGAGACGCCGTATACGTCCAGCTTATTGTAGCCGAGCGCGATGCGGATGTCGTTCACGTCGGCAGCATCCTCGGCGGTGTTGTAGGCGGCCAGATTTATTCCCTGGCTCTGCAGCGTGCGGGCGCAACTCAGCGCCGTTTGGCTTGATGGTGGGCAGGTGAGCGCTGGCTGCGAGTGACCCACTCCGCGCTGGTCGAAGACAATCACATCGCGGTTGGCGGCAAAGGTATGGCGGAGGTTCGTATAGTTAAGCATATCGGCGAACACGTCGGAGCTACCGCCCGGCCCGCCTTGCAGCAGGACAATTGCATCGCCAGGCGACTGAGCGGCGTAGTTCTTGTAGACGACCACCGCCAGGCGTAGGGTCTTACCGTTGGGTTGATTGTGCAACTCCGGCACCACCACGTAGCCGCAGGTCACCCGCCGCGCAGTCACCAGGCTTTGGGCAACCGGGAAGGTGCAGGCAGAGTGTCGCTCGAAGCGCGGCACGTTACTCTGTGCGCTTACTGTCTGGCTGGGAGCGGCCAGTGCGGGAACAGCGCTAAAGTTGATTACCACAATCAGAACTAGACTGATAATGAGCATGGCCTTGCGGGTCATGGCCTTGCTCCTTTCTAGGTGAAGGTAGAAGGTTAAAGATAGAGGGTAGAAAGTGCTACGGGTTAGCTGGAGATCTACCCTCAATTATTATACCAGACGATGCAATGCTCAACCCAATGGTGAAAGGGCGACCAGCCAGCAGATTTGTAACAGCGGATGAAGCGAATTTGGGGCTGGATGTACGTCAACTCAGCGTATCGCCCACAAGCAGCATTGACGTAGATCAGCACGGGGCTACGCGCTCACCTCCATAGGCATCAAGCTAAGACGAAAGCTGAGGGTGATTGAGGGGGTCTGGGGGTAAGCCCCCAGCTGATGCAACCCCAGCAATGCTGCTCGTAAGCACAGTGGGCGCACTCTCAGGCATGGCGGGATGCTGCTTAACCCCAACCTTGCTGCCGGTCAGCAGCTGGGGGCTTACCCCCAGACCCCCTATAAGTCTCCACCCGTAATCTTAGCTTGATGCCTATGGGGCTTCGTCCCAACCCCCAAAACTTTTTGCAGCTACGACGGCGGTTAAGATACAATTTGGTATAATTCACACAAGCCGTTTTCCAATTCAACATACAACATTCACAATTCATAATCTTGTGAGACAGGAGCATAGATATTATGGCAGACAGGATGAACCCGTTGGAGCGGGTGCGCGCCGCGCTGGTGGGCGACAGCGTTGACCGCCCCGCCGTCAGCCTGTGGCGGCACTTTTACGAGAGTGAAACGAGCGCGCCCGACCTGGCCGAGGCGATGCTGCACTGGCAGCGTAGCTACGGCTGGGACTTCATGAAGGTCAATCCTCGCGCCCAGTACCACATCGAACCCTGGGGCGCGAGGGTGCAGTATTTCAAGGACGGCCTGACCAAACCCGCTATCCTCGACCTGCCGGTGAAGAAGTCGCAGGATTGGGCCAACATCAAGCCGGTGTCTCCCACTGATGGGGCGCTGGGCGAACAATTGCAGGCGCTCAGCCTGCTCAAGCGGGCGCTGAAGGGCGACCAGCGCATCCTCTTCGTTCAGACCGTCTTCTCGCCGCTCTCGATCGCGGGCGACCTGGCCGACCCCCCCCAACTGAAGAATGATATGGCCGAGCATCCCGACCTGGTAGACGCCGCGCTGGAGTCGATCACCTCCACCTTCGAACGGTACGTAGCCGAGTGCATCAACCTGGCCGATGGTATCTTCTTCGCCACCACCGAGTGGGGCAGCCGCGACAATATCAGCGCGGAGCAGTACGCCCAGTTTGGCCGCCCCTACGATTTGCGCGTGCTGGGCGCGGCCCAGGAGGCCGAGTTCAACATCCTGCACGTATGCAAGGACAACAATATGTTGCTCGACCTGCTCGATTATCCGGTGCGAGCGTTTAGCTGGGCGGTGCATGGCAACGGCAACCCCGGCCTGGCCGAGATGCTGCCCAAGACCGACAGGGCGCTGATTGGTGGGGTCAGTCTCAGCACGCTACAAGAGGGCAGCGAGGACGATGTGCACAAGCAGCTACACGCCGACCTCGACGCGGCAGACGGCAGCCCGCGCTGGATTGCCGCCGCCGATTGTTCGATAGACGTGACCACCCCAGCCAAGAACGTGGCTGCGGTTGCCAACACGGTTAAGGCGATGCGGCTGTAGGGGCAACTAGCGAAGGTGTTGTATAATGAGATCAATCCGACCTGAAGAGGAGCGTAGATGGCCGAGGGCGAAGGAAGTGGCACGAGCAGTGAGGGTGGGAAGCGCAAGCGGCGCAGCAAGGGCAAGCGCCACATCAGCGCTAGTCTGGGCGGCACCCCCTTTTACTGGCCCTCCTGCCTACACCGTCGTCGAGTTCAATGCCGCCTTCTTCACTACGGAGCAGTACAAGGCGTTTGAGCGCGACTTGCTTGCTGAGTGCAACGCACGGGGCATAGAGGTAGAGCAGCTTGAGCAGGTACTGGGCATCTGGGAAGGAGAGCTAGAACCTGCCCTTGCTGCCCAACTACGCGGCGGCGAAGAAGATATTGTTGCTGTTGCCAAACAGCTAGGGGCAAAGTATAAGCAGTACGGAATGCTCATCGTTATACCCGACCAACGGGCTACGCAGTGCAGTTACACTATCACTGACATCACCCAGGAGGAAGCCGAGGACGCAATACTGGCAATGCAGCAATATGGGGTACAGGGTGGAAGATACGTGGATGGTCGGCTGGAGATTGCCGATGTAGACGGCGCATGGGCAACGAGCATCCTCAAGCTGGCCGCCGCGCTGGGGAAGCCGCTGGCAAAGGTTCGGGCGCGAATCAGGCTCCTATCCGGCGATGCGCCGGGGAAAGCTGAGGGTAAGGATTATGAGTGGACAGCCGAAAGATGAAGCCCAGGCCCAGCGGGTGGCCGCGCTAATTCGCCGCATGGAAGAGGCTGGGGCAACAATTGAGCAGCGGATGCCCAAGCCGCTAGCGGAGATGACCTTCGAGGAGCGCACTGCCTGGCTTGAACGGGAAGGGGTGCGCAACCTCACTCCCGCGGAGGTAGCTGAGTATTATGGTGACGAAGGAGTGGCGAACATCACCTTTCTGGGAGCATCACGACCAACCCTACGGCGGGGCAGCGTCGTGCGAGTGCAGGAAGCGAACGACAGTTGGCGCAACCAGATGGTGGCAGTGGCCGCCGCTGATGGCCTCGTCTACGTGTCCGAGGAAGCGGAGTGGAATGCGGCGCAGGCCGAGGGGCGCGAACCACATACCACCGCCCACCCCAGGGAGCGGGTCGCGCTGGCGGATAGCGAACAGTGATTAGACAGATTGACCGACCTTTGCCCACACACTCCCATGCCAAACGTCTGAACCATCGAGCACCCATGTAGGGGCGGGTTGCACTCGCCCAGGTGAAGATGCAGCTGGGCTGAAATCTGGCAACGGTAAACAACAAGCCCACCTTAAATCCGCTTCATCAGCTGTTCCAAATCCGCTGGCTGGCCGTTCCCAGCAGCAAACCGCCGATAAGCAGTGATGCGCTGCACCATTCACCCTCACCCCAACCCCTCTCCCTTCAAGGGAGAGGGGGGTTTTTGTCTTTACCGCGAGTTGGCGATCTCCTCCAATGCCGAAGGGTTCTCCAGCGACGACAGGTCGCCCAGGCTCTCGGCGTGGGTGTAGACGGCACGGATGGCGCGGCGGATGATTTTGGCGTTGCGGGTCTTGGGCAACTCGCCGACGAAGCGCACCGCCTCCGGCTTGAGCGACTTACCTAGCTGGCCGGTGATGGTGTCCTCGATTTCCTTGCGCAGCGCCTCGCTCTCGGCTACGCCGGGGCGGAGGATGACGAAGCAGATCACCACCTCGCCCTTCAATTCGTTGGGCGCGCCGATCGCCGCCGCCTCCTGCACCGCCGGGTGGCTGACCGCCGCCGACTCGACTTCGGCGGGGCCGACCCGCTTGCCCGCCACCTTGATGGTATCGTCGCTGCGGCCCAGGATGTACCAGTAGCCGTCCGCGTCAATCTCCGCCCAGTCGCCATGCACCCAGATGTTGGGCAGGCGCGACCAGTAGGCGTCAATGTAGCGCTCCGGCGCTTTCCAGAAGCCGCGCGTCATGCCCACCCAGGGTTGGCGAATGACCAGCTCGCCGACCGCGCCGCGCACCGGATTGCCCGCATCGTCCACCACGTCGGCGGCCATGCCGGGGACGGCGGTGTTGAAGCTGCACGGCTTGATCGGCAGCAGGGTGACGCAGCCGAGGATGCCGCCGCTGATTTCGGTACCACCACTGTAGTTGATGATCGGGCAGCGCGAACCGCCCACGTTCTCAAAGTACCAGCGCCAGGGTTCGGGGTTCCACGGTTCGCCGGTGCCGCCCAGCACCCGCAGGCTGCTCAGGTCGTGCCGCTTCACCCAATCCTCGCTCTGCCCCATCAGCCCGCGAATCGCAGTCGGCGAGATGCCCAGATGGGTGACGCGGTGGCGCTCCACCATATCCCACACGCGGTCGGGGTGGGGATAATCCGGGGTGCCGTCGTAGAGGAACACGGTCGCGCCCAGGATAAGCGTGCTGCTGATCGCCCACGGCCCCATCATCCAGCCGATGTCGGTGAACCAGAACAGGATGTCGCCCGGCTGCACGTCGAAGCAGTGGGCCATATCCTGCGCCCCCTTCAGCGGGAAGCCGCAGTGGACATGCTGTGCCGCCTTGGGCTTGCCTGTGGTGCCGCTGGTGTAGATCAGCATATAGGGGTCTTCGGGGTCGGTGCGCTCGGTCTCATACTGTTCCGATTGCCGCTCGGTCAACATTCCCCACCAGACATCGCGGCCTTCATCCCAGGGCACGTCGCGGCCCACGCGGGGGTAGACGAGCACGTGTTCGACGCTGGGCGATTGCGCGGCGGCCTCGTCGGCCACCTCTTTCATGGCGATGACCTTGCCACGGCGATAGAAGCCGTCCGCAGTAATCAGCAGCTTTGCCTCACCATCCTGCAAGCGGCTGGCGACTGCGGCGGGGGCGTAGCCGCTGAAGATGGGGATGAAGATCGCGCCGATTTTGCCCACTGCCAGGGTAGCAATCGCGGTTTCAGGGCAGAGCGGCATGAAGATGCCGACGCGGTCACCCTTGCTAATGCCCAGTTCGCGCAGCCCGTTTGCCAGTTTGTTCACCTCGGCCAGCAGTTGGGCATAGCTGAGGGTGCGCACATCGCCCTCTTCTGCCTCATAGATAATTGCAGCCAGGTCGGGGGTAGCAGCGGCGCGCTTGTCGAGCGCGTCGTGGACATAGTTGTATCGCCCACCGACGAACCAGCGCGGCCATTGAATGCCCTTGCTGATGTCCACCACCTGGCTATAGGGGGTGTAGAACTGAATGTCCAGATCCTTCACCACCGCGTCCCAGAACCAGGCAACATCGCTGGCGCTGCGGCTCATCAGTTCGCCGTAATCGCTGACGCCCTGCTGCTGCATAAAGCGGCGCAGACGGCTGCGTTCGATGTACTCGTCACTGGGCCGCCAGACCGCGGCGGCGGAGTCGTGGGCGAAAGGGATAGTAGATTGGTCAGACATAGGCGAGATACTCCTTTGTATTGCCTTTGGGCGCGAATGGGAACAAGGTGGCTTGCATAGCCGCATTATATCACAACAATTGCCGCTGGCACAGACTTGACTCTTTTGGAACGATGTGATATTCTACGTGCAAGAGTTTACCCGACGTTGCCACGCAGCGGGGCGATGTGATGCGGGCGGGTTTTGCTATCGTTGGGGACTGTATTGACTAGTGACAAGGCATGAGTGAAATACTGGCATCGCCCTACCTGATCCTGTTTGCCCGACTATGCCTGGGCGGAGTGTTGCTGGTAGCCGGGGTTGGCAAGCTGATTGAAGGCAACCCCGCAGCGGTGATCGCCGAGGTCAACTTCCTGCCGCTGCCGCTGGCAAGAGTCGCGGCGCGGCTGCTGCCCTACATCGAAGTCAGCGTTGGCGGGTTGCTGATGCTGGGGTTGCTTACGCCATTGGCGGCGGCGGTGGCGACTGTGATGTTCGCAGTGTTCAGCGTGGTGGTAGGCGGCAAGGTGCTGCGCGGCAAGCGCGAGAACTGCCACTGCTTCGGCAGCTTCAGCGCTGACACTCTGAACTGGGCCGCTTTCGCGCGCAACCTGCTGTTGCTCGGCTTCGCGCTGCTGTTGGTGTTCAGCACAGTCGGCTACCTCGCGCTCGACTACTTCGTGCTGGGGCGCAAGGGTACTTATCCCTCCGCCTTTGATGGCATCATCGTGTTCATCATGGCCGCACTGGGCGTGGCGATTATCGTGTTCGTCGGGCGGGTGCTGGGCTACATCAAGCAGACGCTGCAAGCGATGGCTTAGATTGACCAAATCAGGTGGGCATATTACAAGGCGGTAGGGCGTGATAAATCACGCCCCTACAGTCGCGTAGATCTTCGTAGGGGCGTGATTCATCACGCCCTGGCTGGAAGAGGAGAAGACTTCTTCGATGGATACTATCTGGCTGGTCAGCTACATCGTGCTGTGGGTGGTGGTGTTGGTACTCGCCTTCCTGGTGGTGCTGCTCTATCGCCAACTGGGGCAGCAGTATCTTGGCACCGCCGCTGGCGTGTCGCGTGACGGGCTGGCAGTAGGGACTAAGGCGATAGACTTCACCGGCATTGACCAGTTCGGCCAGCAGGTGACAATGCGCCAGTCGCTCGACGGCAAGCGCTACCTGCTGCTCATCTTCGGCGCACCCACCTGCGCCCCCTGCCGCAACCTGCTGCCTCAGGCCACCCAGTTCGAGCAGGATCACGCCGACAAGCTGCGCATCCTCTGGATCAACCGCGCCACCGACGAGGAGAGCCAGCGCTACGTGCAGGAGAC
>QHBQ01000200.1 GCA_003243865.1 Candidatus Chloroheliales bacterium
TTTTTGGCGGATGATGTCAAATTATTACCCCTTGCGGGGGCGATGAGTGACGAGTGATGAATCACGCCAACTGCCTCGCAATTCATCACTCGCCACTCATTGCTCCCCACGGGTTAGGGGATGACGATCTCCTTGACCTTGCTGAGAGCCGCGTCGCGCAGGTTCGGCGGGAGTTGACCGTAGAGTAGGCTGTTGTTGTAGGTTTGGCCGATGGTCAGTTCCCAGTTGAGCAGATTGACGAGGGCGATGGCCTTGGCTTTGTCAGTCTGGTTCTTGTAGACTATCTGCCAGGTCGCGGTGGTGATCGGGTAGGTGGCGTCGCCCGGCGTGTTGATCAGGCTGAAGCGCAGGTCGGCAGGGATGTCGCCGAGGTTGGCGGCGGCAGCAGTGATGCTCTCCAGGCTGGCGGTGACATACTTGCCGTTCTTGTTCTTCAGATCAGCGAACTTGAGATTGTTCTGCTTGGCGTAGGCAATTTCCACGTAGCCGATGCTGAACGGGGTGGCATTGACCTGCCCGGCCACGCCCGCATTGCCGCTCGCGCCCTGACCCGCCGGCCAACTCGGCGACTGGCTCGCGCCCGGGCCAGCCTTCCAGTCGGCATTGACGTTGGCGAGGTAGGTGGTGAACTGGAAGGTGGTGCCGCTGCTGTCGCTGCGGTGAACCACCTGGATTGCGCCTGGGGACAGTGCGGCGCCGCCATTGGCAGCAGTAACTGCGGGGTCGCTCCAGTCCTTAATCGTACCAAGGTAGATCTTGGCGAGGGTGTCGCCATCCAGTTTCATGGTGCCGCTGTAGCCAGGGATATTGTAGATAACCACGATGGCACCGAGGCAGGTGGGGATGTGCAGCACTGGCCCGCCCTTGGCGGCGGCGAGTTCCGCATCAGTCATCGGCGCATCGGTGCCGCCGAAGTCGAGGGTCTGGTTCTGCAGGTTCTGCTTGCCGAAGCCGCTGCCTTTGGCCTGGTAGTTGACAGTCACGCCGTACTTGGCGCCGTAATCGGCGAACCACTTCTGGTAGAGCGGGTCGGGGAAGGTCGCGCCACCAGCGGTCAGCGAGGTCGCCCCGCCCGGCTGGAACACGAAGTAGTCGAGCGGCTTGCCAGCATCCTTGTACAGCCACTCGTAGTAGTGCGCGCCGATGTTGCCGACCTGCACCTGGAACGCCTTGTCGAAGCTGGGAACATAGGTGAGGATGCGACGCTGGAACGCCTGGATCAGCACGTCGGTGCCAGCCTTGCCCGCGATCTTGACCTTGGCCCAGTATGGCTCGCTGATCGGATAGCCGCTGGCGTAGAACCAGGGATTGCTCAACTGCTGAGTGACCGTGCCGCTTTTGCAGGCGGCGGGGGTGCAATCCACTACGGGGCCGCTCTGATTCAGGAAGGTCCAGAAGGCGGCGGGGATGTTGTGGCCGGTGGTCTTCTCATAGTAGGCGAGCTTGCTGTTGGGGTCGCTGGCCTTGCTTGGGTCGTTGCCGGTCTTGCCGTTCACGTCAATGGTAGCGGTGGCATTCTGGCTAGTCTTGTCGGTGGTGTTGACCAGCGCGTTGCGGAAGCTGTAGTAGGTGGGGGCGCTGCCGTCGTCTGGGTCGCTGGCGAGGGGGATAGCGGCAGGCCAGCGGTCCTTGAAGCTGGTGTCGCCGGTCTGTTGCTTGCCACTAATAAGCTCGGTGGCGAGCAGGCCGTTGGTCACGTAGAAGTTCTGGCTCTTGTCGCCGCCGGGATTGTTGACCTCCATACGGCTCTTGTCAAAATACTGCACCAGGCGCTGGCCGCCGTTGTAAGGCTCCTGCAGGCCAGTAGAAATCGGGGCAGGACCCCAGAAGTAGCTGCGCTGGAAGGCGCTGCCAACCGCCGAGTCGGTGCGCGTCCACACGTTCTTGAACGCGGGGTCGGCAAAGTCGTTGGCGGCTTGCACGTTGGATTGGACGGCAGCCTGCACGCGGGTGNTGAGGCCGCTGAAGGCGGCGCTGAACACGACCAGGAGCAGGGCAAAGCTAAGGGCTATCTTACGCATCTTCCTACCTTTCCTCTTTGGACTGTTGATCTGCACTTATAAGTGGGTGTAACAGCGGGGAACCTCAGCTACTGCGCGGGCATCCAGCGCCACTGCCGGCGGGGTAGCGAGCAAGGGGACGATGTGAGGGGCGCGGCGCCCTTGACGCGCCCCTTTGGGTCAGTTACGGCTGCACTGGTGAGCCGTTAACGTTGATGGTCTTGACCAGGCCCTGAGCCTTGGCGATAATCGGATCGGGCAGCTTGCCATATTGCAAGCTCTCGTTGTAGCTCTGCCCGACGGTTAGCTCCCAGTTGAGTAGGTTGACGAGGGCGATGGCCTTGGCCTTGTCGGTCTGGTTCTTGTAGACAATCTGCCAGGTCGCGCTAGCGATGGGGTACGCCTGCGCCCCAGCGGTGTCAATCAGGCTGAAGCGGAGGTCGTCGGGGATAGTACCCAGACCCGCTGCCGCCGCGCTGATGCTCGCCAGGCTCGGGGTGATGTAGTTGCCTGCCTTGTTCTTGATGTCGGCGAAGGTGAGGCTGTTCTGGTTGGCGTAAGCAATTTCGACGTAGCCGATGCTAAACGGGGTGGCTTTGACCTGACCAGCCACGCCGGGGTTGCCGCTGGCACCCTGCCCCACTGGCCAGTTGGGGGCCTTGTTCGCGCCGGGACCTCCCTTCCAGTCACTGCTGACGGCGGCGAGATAGCTGGTGAAGATGAAGCTGGTGCCGCTGCTGTCGCTGCGGTGGACTATCTGGATTGCGCCTGCGGGCAGCGCGGCGCCGTTGGCAGCGGTAATCGCGGCGTCGCTCCAGTCGGTAATCTTGCCGAGGTAGATCTTGGCGAGGGTGTCGCCATCGAGCTTGAGCGTGCCGCCAGCGCCAGGGATGTTGTAGATAACTACCACTGCCCCCATGCAGGTGGGGATGTGCAGCACTGGCCCGCCCTTAGCCTTAGCAATATCCGCATCGGTCATCGGCGCGTCGCTGCCGCCAAAGTCAATCGTCTGGTTCTGCAGGTTCTGCACGCCAAAGCCACTGCCTTTGGCCTGGTAGTTGATGGTCACGCCATACTTGTTCTTGTATTCGCTGAACCACTTCTGGTAGAGCGGGTCAGGGAAGGTCGCGCCACCCGCAGTCAACGAGGTTGCGCCGCCAGAAATGGGGCTGAACGAGCCGCCAGTCGCGCTACCGCCAGTTGCCTGCGTGCCGGTCATCGCGCCGGTGCCGCTCACCGTTTGGGTGTTAGTCATCATCATGCCGGGGGTACCCATCATCTGGGTGCCGGTCATCGTGCCAATGGCTGGGGTGTTGGCAGCCATTACCTGGGTATTGGTCATGCTAGTGGCCGGGGTGTTGGCGGTAGTTGCGCCGCCACCAGTAGATGGAGTGGCTGTACTGTTGTC
>QHBQ01000253.1:0-4590 GCA_003243865.1 Candidatus Chloroheliales bacterium
GCGGCACGCTAACGGTGTCCGCCCCACCCTCGTCACTAAGGCACTGCTAATATCTCTACTAGCCGCCCGCGCCATCTGGATTTATATCAGCACCGCTAACCGCTCACATAATAAATGTTGCCACTAGCCTGATCAACCCTTATTTGGATCTTCGCCAGTGGCTTGGGCGCTGGTCGCCGCACTACTGCGGCGTTGTTGGCCGGGTCGTACTCGGAGCCATGACAGGGGCAGATGAACAGCTTCTGCCCAGAGTTGTAGTTGACCGAGCAGCCAGCGTGAGTGCAGATTGCGCTGAAGGCGACGAAATCGCCGCTGCTTAGATGGATAACCCAGGCATCATCCTGAGTTGTGGGGTTGACAAACCTCGCGCCGCTGCCGACTGGGATATCGCTGACCTTGGCGATCGCCACCCCACCAGCGGGCAAAGCGGTCGCCGCGGCCAGAGGAGTGTCGGTCGGCCCGCCCGCTGGCGTACTCTCCGGCTGGATGTTTCCGCCCCCGCCTGGCGAAGATGCTGGCGTACTCACCGCTCCGCTCGATGGCGTTGCGCTACTCGGCCCTGCTTGTGTAGGTGAGGGTACAGCTTGCTGCGCCCCGCCCCCTGTCTGGCCGCCAGTGGCTGGGTTGCCTCCGCTGCTGCTGCTACCGCCGCGACTGAGCAGGCCGGTAATTGCCACGCCGCCACCAATTGCCAGCGCCAGCAGCGCGCCGGCAGTCGCGCCGCCGCGCACCAGGAAGTTGCGCCGCTCCTCGCTAACCGTTAGCGGGCCGAATGATCTTGCCATTAGCCGCTGATCCAGCGAGAACGGCCCCGCCCCAGCCAGCAGCAGGGTCAGCCAGCCGAACATATAGGGCAAATCCCAACCGGTGTAGAACGGCTGCTGCCCCCAACTAGCGGTCAGCCACAGGGTGGTGTTGAGTAGCAGGCCAACCAGTGCTGCCAGCCTGGTGAACAGACCCAGGATCACCAACGTGCCGACGATCAGCTCGGTCAGCGAAATCATAATCCCAAACAGGCTGGCGTTGGGGATGGCGACGCTGGTTAGCAGGAAGGAGATGGGCGAATGGTTGTAGTCAACGAAGCCCTGTAGCTGCTTGCCGATATAGTTGGCATTGTTGGGGTCGAGGAAGGTGGGGTCAGTCAGCTTGTCCACCCCACCGAAGAAGAATATCAGCCCCAGGAAGAGACGCAGCGGCAGGATGATGATGGACGGAATGGTATTCTGTAGCTTATCGTTAGTCATCGAGAGCCTCCGTATAAAGAGAGATATTATTTGTACTTAAAAAGATGGTAAAAGGTTCTAAATCAGATTTCGGCTAGCGCCGATGGCGGCGGTGGGTACCGAGATCAAGAGCAAACTGTTTGCCAGTGAGCCGCTGGCGCATCGAATTGCTGGTCTTGAGCCGGGCAAAGGCGATGCGGTAGATGGTGAGGAAGAGCGCAACGCTGCCAGTTACCCAGTAGAGTAGCCTGGCCCAGCTCTCGCCATTGTCGGTGCCGCTGAACAGCCCGTGCATCAGTACCAGGATGAAAGCTGCGAAGCTGAAGAAGTGCAGCAGCCGCCAACCTTTGGTGCCAATCCAGCGGCGGGCATAGAAGCTGAAGGTGAGCAGCAGCAGCAGGTAGAAGCCAAGCTGCCCCAGACCCACCCACAGCGGACGATACTGGCTGGCGCTGAACGGCAGCAGCAACTGGGCGATGGTGTAGTTGGAGTAAGCATCACCCAGCAAGATGAGCGCGTGGAAGAGGCCGAAGGCGAGACCCAGGATGCTGAGATACTGGTGCAGGTCGAAGGCGACTGGGCCGCCAGGCCAGAGGCGGGCGAGTTTGTTGGTGATGAGCAGGCCCATCAGCAGCGACAGCCAGATGAGAATGTAGGCAACGAAGGCGCTGGCGCGGGCCATATACCAGAAGCCTTTCGGTTCATTGCTGGTCAGCGAGGCGGAGAGGGCAGGCACCCAGAGAGGCAGCACCAGCAGGGCGAGGGCAGCGCCGCTGATGACGGCGAGCAGGATGGCGGCCACCGCTTTCCAGCTAAGTGCGGGAGTGAGGGTGTCAAGCTGTAGCTCAGGGTTGTTGTTAGGTCGCAGAGACATTGTTTTACCTCCAAAGGTGTCAATCTAGGGGCATGGTTCGACCTCAGCGCGAAGAGCGAGTGGTAGTGACAGGCTGCGGACGCACGCTGCTTGGCGCGGGCGGGCTGACCTGGGGCAAGGTAGTTGCGGTCGGCGGCGGCTGATTGACCGGCGGCGCTGACTGCGGTTGAATCGTGGTCTGCCCGCTGCTGCCAAGGAAATCCTCGGCTGGCTCGAGGGTGGGAAGCGGGTTCAGTTGCAGCACTGGCAAACTGAAGCTGCTGTCCGCCGCTGGCGCCGCAACTACGGCCTGAGTGGCTAGCGACTGATCGGTGTTGATGTTCTGGGCGCTGAGCATGGCCCAGCCACTGACTGTTGCCGCCAGCGAAGCGGTGGTGATCAGCGCCTTCACCCCTGGTACTGCTGCACCGATGCGGTGTTGCCTGGAAGTCATGGTTTGGTCCTTTGCTATTAAAACAATGAGTTTGCCTGGATTAGTTATCACCCATGCGGTGCTCGTCCGCGGCGGCCTGGGCGCCATCCTTACTGTGGTCATCCGTAGCCTGGGATGGGGCGCTGACGGCGAACTGAGATGCAGGTGGTGTAGTCGGCGCAGCGGGGGCAACGTTGGTAGTCTGTTGGTTGGTAGGTGCCTGCTGCTTGCTGTTTACCTGCTTCAACAGGTCGTTGGCTAGCTGCAAGCGACGGTTAGCCTCGGCGATCTGCTGCTGGTAAGCGGCTTCACGCTGGGCAATTTGCTGCTGGATGTTAGGGTCGAGCGCGGCGAGCGGTGGCGCAGCACTTGCCGCACTCGGCGAGGATGCGCCAGCAGCCGGGCTAACTGGAGTCAATTGGACAGTTACTGCGCCCAGGATAACCAGGATGAAGCCAGTTAGCACGGCAGCGATGATCAGTGATTTACGGTGAATCATGGTGATGTCCTCCTAATGGATTAATGTAGTAAAGATTCTAAAGCAAACCAGGGCTTCAGCATAAGCAGTCAAGCCCGGCTTCCGCGAACAGCGCCTTCAGCTTCTGGAATGCCAGTCTGGTGCGAGTCTTGACCGTGCCGAGCGGATCACCGAGAAGTTCAGCAATTTCAGGCTGGTCAGGCCGCCAAAGTAGGCTAGCTCGATTACCTCATTGCTGTGCATTACTTTCTCCTTCTAGACTCTTAGTCGGCCACGTAAGTGGCAGGGATAAGGTTGTGAATGTCCGGCTCTAGCATTATCTACAGCTATCACTTTGGTTGCCAGACAGTTAATATAACGCAGGCTCTCCACTCCTCCATCGGTTTTTGGCCGGATTTTTGACAAATTGCCGAAAATTGACGAAAATATATTAGATATGATGGAAGTATTGGCGCAATGAGCTATTGACGAAGCCAGAACTCTGCTCCTGCCGAATCCTCAAAACCGCAAAACAAAACCGATGGAAGCACCATGATTGTGCGTTATTCTATCAGGGCGAGTTTTGTCATAGCGGGTGGAACCGAGCAGTGATAGAGATGGCACAGATGAACGTTTGGCGGAGCGTGGGCTTGGTGTTGACTACCGATACGGATCAGCAATTCGAGCTGATCTTCAATAGATACGGCAGCCTGGTCTATGCCATGGCGAAGACGCTGCTGAACAACGAGCAAGACGCCGAGGATGCCGTACAAGAGGTGTTCATCCGCGTCCATCGCGCGCTCGACAGCTACGATGCGGGCGGGGGAAGCATCGAAGGCTGGCTGCGCACCATCCTGCTCAACTACTGTCGCGACAAGTGGCGCAGGCGCGGCTTCCTGAGTATACCGATGAGCGTGTTTGCCCGCAGCCACGAGGGCGAGGAAGGTAGCTGGGAGGAGGCGCTGGGCCGCGTTGGCGGCCATAGCGATGAGGATAGCGCCCCCGACGCCGACCTGCTGCGCCGCGAGGACCAGAGTGAGCTATGGGCGGCGGTCAACCGCCTCTCCGAGAAGTTGCGTCGCGTGGTGGTGCTGCGCTACTATATGGGGATGAGTTGCAGCGAGGTGGCGGATGCGCTGGGGGTACCGCCTGGTACTGTCTACTCGCGCCTGGATGCCGCCCGCAGCGAGTTGCTACGGCTGCTGGGTGGCCGCTAATCGGGCACCAGTGATCGCTGCACAAGAGGTGGAACAAACCAAATGACGTGTGAACAAGCCAGAATGTTGATTGACCCTTACCTTGATGGCGAGTTGTCCGTCGCGCTGCGGCGCGACTTCGACACGCATCTGGGTGGTTGCCCAGACTGCCAGAGCCAGGTAGCGATGGCGCGGCGATTGGGCAGCGAACTGGCGGTCGGTAACTCGGCGCGGGCGCTGCTCGATGTGCCACTGCCCGCGCCATTGGCTGAGCAGGTACGCGCAGGTGTCCATCGCAAGCGGCGGGTGGGGCTGCTCGGCTGGCTATTGCCAGGGGTGCAGCCAAGCTGGGGGCGGGCGCTAGTTAATCTTGCCACCGTACTGGTGCTGGCGCTTGTGGCGGTTGGTGGCATCTTCTGGCTGGACGG
>QHBQ01000253.1:4679-5552 GCA_003243865.1 Candidatus Chloroheliales bacterium
AGCAGCCTGCGCAACCCGGAACATGTCTACCCGCACACGGGGGTATACACCGCCACCCTCAGCGTAAGCGGGCCGCGCGGCAAGGGCAGCAGTAGCGAGGCGGTGGACGTCGAGCTTGGATACACGGATATTGTCCGTCAGACCCCCACCTCACCACCGACTGTTGGTACGCCCAGCGTAGTGCTGGCAACCGTAACCCTAACACCACCTGCTCCATCCATCGTGATCATGGCCCTACCATCGCCAACCTCGCCACCCGCGCTGACCAACACGCCAGCGCTCTCACGCACGCCACGCCACGTTGCCACCGCCCCTCCGCTGCAGGTGGCCACTGTTGCACCCTCAGCGACGAAGTTCCAATCTTCACATTCGCCAACGCCGCAGCCGCCCCGCCCTGCTCCGCCGACCACGACCGATACGCCGCAGCCGCAACCCAGCAACACGCCACTGCCGCCAACCAGCACTCCCTTGCCGCCGACCAACACCCCAGCACCGAAGCCGAGCGAAACGCCCCACCCGCAGCCGAGCGAAACCGAAGGCCCTAAGCCTACCTGCACTCCCCACACGGGTGATGCCCCCCTCGATCGTGGCTGCGACGGCGGCCACTAGTGAGTGCCAGCAGCCGTTCTACAGCATCCGCGCCACAATGTCGTCATAGTTCAGCGCCTTGCCGGTGATGCGCCGGTGTTCCTTCAGCGCGAAGCGGTCGGTCATGCCCGCGATGTAGTCGCAGACAATGCGGGCGGTGCCGCCGTTGCCGTCCTCATCGCCCTCGGCGATGCGCTGCTGCTGGCGGGGCGGCAGCAGGCCGGTGTCCCTCATATAGGCGTTGAACAGGTCGGTAATCACAGTGCGGGCGTTGGCCGCCATGCG
>QHBQ01000253.1:5615-7835 GCA_003243865.1 Candidatus Chloroheliales bacterium
TGGCACATCCGCGCTGCGTCGGGTGACTGCGGGTTGTGGCGGTCAAGCCGCTCGCTGGAGCAGGCCATCAACGCCTCCACCTGCACGTCAATTACCTGGCGCACCACCTGATAGCGCAGCATCTCGTCGCCACTGCCCCGCTGCGGCAGCGCTACGCCGATGCGCTCGGCCACAGTGCGGGCTAGCTCCAGCTTCTCCAGGCTGTCCCAGGTGAGCAGCCCGGAGTGCAGCCCATCGTCCAGGTCGTGGGCGTTGTAGGTAATGTCGTCGGCCAGGTCAGCAATCTGGCCCTCGACGCTGATCTGGTACGCCTCCACCTCGTGGCCGTCAATCAGCAGGTGGGGGCGGCGGTGCTTGTTCAGCCCCTCGCGCACCTCGTAGGTCAGGTTCAGGCCGCGAAAGTTGGCGTAGCGCTCTTCCAGCTTCTCCAGGATGCGCAGGTTGTGGTCGTTGTGGTCGAAGCGGCCCGCGCCGTACTCCTGCATCATCTCGTCCAATTTGTACTCGCCCTGGTGGCCGAAGGGGGGATGGCCGATGTCGTGGGCAATCGCCAGCACCTCGGCCAGGTCCTCGTTGGCGTTCAGGGTGCGGGCAATCGTGCGCGCGATCAGGCTCACCTCGATGCTGTGGGTCAGCCGCGTGCGGTAGTAATCGCCAGTCAGGTTGACGAACACCTGGGTCTTGTATTCGAGGGCGCGAAAGGCGCTGGTATGCACGCAGCGGTCGCGATCGCGCTGAAAGGCGGTGCGGTAGGGGTGTTCCGCCTCCGGCACGATCCGCCCCCGCGAACGGCCCGCCTTCTCGGCGTAAGGGGCGAGTGTCGCCTCTTCGCGCGCCTCAAGTTCCTCTCTGGTCATCAACATCGTCGCCATCTCCTCCCGCCGTTCGTCATTGAGCAGCTTTCTAGCTTGTTACCAATATAACACATCGAGCAACCTCTGCGCCACCGCGGGAGCAGATTGACCGTGCCTTGTGTATAAGTGTATAATAAGGCAGCAGTCAACCGTGCAAAGGAGGTTCTTGATCGTGACCAATCTGTATTGCGCCCGCTGCGGCACCCACACTGTACCAGGCGAACGCTTCTGTGGCGAGTGTGGCAACGACCTGACCGCCCCCGGCAGCGTGACCAACGCACCACCCTTGCGCCAGGGTATCCCACCCACCACGCCAATCCAGCAGGTAGTGCCGCCCCCTGCGCCGGTATACCAGCAGGGCTATAGCAGCACCATCGTAACCACCAGGCGGCGCAGCCCGCTGCCCTTGATAATCGGGCTGGTGCTGCTGCTTGCTGCGCTCGGCGTGGGCGGCTATTTCCTATTGTCCAACAAGGGCGGCGGCAACAACAACCAGGCGGTAGTCGACCCGACCGCCACCGCACCCGCTTCCGCCACTCCGGTAGTCAACGCTACCAACACCGAACCCACCTCCGCCACGCTGGTGGCAGCCCCTGTACTAAGCGACACGCCAGTTTTGGCCGTCGCCACCCGAGCGATTGCTGCTGCCACCGTGCCAGCCGATAGTGGCTCGCCCGCCGACCCCGCGCTAGTCAGCGAACTCAACGACGCAGTGAAGGGGATGCAGGGGCTAACCAGTTATCACGCCCAGGTAAGCGGCAGCTATCAAAGCAGCGACTTGCAGATCGATGGCGATTTCAGCAAGGACGCCTCGCAGTTCACCTTTACGCAGGCCGGGAACACTAAAAACGCGATCTTCGTGGGGGGCAAGAGCTACGTTAGCACCGACAACGGCCAGTCGTGGCAAGAGGATAGTTCATTGGACTCGATCAAGGTCCTTACCTCCATCTTCGATAATGCCAACTTCGGTAGTAGCAGTGGCTATACTGACCTGGGCAATGAGACGCTGACCGATGGGTCAAGCGCACACAAGGTTAAGGTAAGAGAGGTTAGCGGGAGGGAAGATACGCTCTGGATCGTGGATGATGGCGGCACCAAGACCATCCATCGCCTGGAGGAAGTGAGTACAGGAGCCACCCCTTACGACCTGATCGTAAATTACAGCAACTTCAATGCGCCGCTCAACATCACCGCGCCGAAAGTGGGCGGCTGAACCCCCCACCCCAACCCTCCCCCAAGATGGGGGAGGGGGACGTACCAACCCTCCCTCGAAACGGGGAGGGAGAATAATGGCTTATGACCGACACCTGCGTAAAATGCGGCAACCCGCTGGCCGAGAACAACATTGAATGTGACATCTGTGGCG
>QHBQ01000267.1 GCA_003243865.1 Candidatus Chloroheliales bacterium
CCCGGCCAGGGGTCAACCTTCTCTTTTACCCTACCGCTGGCGGGATTACTAACGGGTGATTTCGATGTCAAGGAAGTTATTGATGCGGTTGAAGTAATTGAAGATGCCAGCGGCGCAGACCAGTTCGACGATCTCGCCCTCGCTGTAGTGCTGACGCAGCGCCTCCCAGGTGGCATCGTCAATATGCGCGGTGGGGTGCAAGGTCATTTGCTCGGCAAGACGCAACGCCTGCTTCTCCGCTGCGCTGAAATGGCTGCTCGACTCGAAGCTGGCGAGTTCGGCCAGTTGCTCAGGGGTGCCGCCTAGCCGCCCTGCCAGGGCGGTATGCGAGGATATTCAATAATCGCAGTTGTTGATCTGCGATACGCGCACTGCGATGAGTTCCTTGAGCAGACTTGGTACCTCCCCGCGCGTCATCACCGCGGCCTGGTGTGCAGCCAGGGTGGTGGCGATCTCTGGTCGGTGGGCGAGGGTGCGGTACATATTGGGGATGTTGCCGCGGGTGCGCTTGAAGTTCTCCAGCATCTCACCCGCCTGTGGCCCCGCCTCTTCGGGGGTCAGGGTACGGATTCTCGGCATGGCTGCCTCCTTTCGTGGATTGTAGATTGCAGTTCAGACTGTGGAACGCAAGCGCGTGTTCCTCCCCCATGCTACACACTGCAATTAGCTAACGGCGCGGAAGCGGGTTGGGGTGATGCGGATGGGTTGGCTGTAGCTCTTCGCCATCGTCGCAGCGCTCCAGCCCATCTCGGTGAGCAGCGCGGCATACTTCTCGGCGTAAGCAGGCATGGTGGCGTCCACGCTGTCAGCAGGTAGCAATTCGGCCTTGCCCTCTACGGTGACGGCATCGTTGCCTATCTTGCTGTCGTCCACTGCCAGCGTCACGTTGGCGTTCTGCGCGATGTTGCGCAGCTTCTGGTTGTCCGGTTGGCTGAAGATGAGGATAGTCTCACCATCCCACAGAAACCAGACGGCGACGAGGTGGGGTCGCCCATCAGGCCGCACGCTGCCCAGCCAGACAATCGGCGCGCTACGCAACCGCTCATCTATGTGTCGGTCTTCATCCTGGGTCAAATCCAGTTTAGTCTTAGCCACTTTGATGTAAGCTCCTTTTGGTTATGGGTATGAATCTGTTTGGTATGGCTCCTAATGCAGGGGCAACTTGCCTGCTCCCGCCGTCCCCTATTATAATGCAATGCTTGAGCTAGCACAACAACCTGAGTGCATTTCACCGCCTTGCGGTCATAAGTTGGCGACAGGGCGTGTGCCATACGTTATAGGCATCAGAATAAGCACAGGGTCGGGAACTTACAGGGGTCTGGGGGTAAGCCCTCAGCTGCTGACCAGCAGCAAGGCTGGGATTCAGCATAATTGCGCCACGCCTGAGATTGCGACCGCTGCGCTTACGATTAGCATTGGCGGGGTTGCAGCAACTGGGGGCTTACCCCCAGACCCCCTGGCTCATCCTCGGCTTTCGTCCTTATTTGATGTCATGGGCGTCTGACGTACGCCCTGCCCTTGCCATGTAATGCGGCAAGGGCGCACGTTAGTGCGCCCCTACCTGGTGGTTACTCAAGCCTCAGCCCTGCTATTGCCCTTGCTGCTGGTTGCCCCAAATTATGTTTAGTGGCTGATCGTTGGCCATCAACTTCTTATTGGGGGAGAGCGGCGTGGGGGTGGCACCGCCCTCACCATCCACGAAGGTATCCTTGTACTGCTTCCAAGTGCCGGAGAACTGCACCCCGTTGGGGTCGTTGCTTGCGGTTGGCCCGCCAACCATCACGTAGATCAGCTTCTGATCGGTCCACAGCATCCGGCCATGCTCGAAGCCCTCGACTGCCTGGTTCAGCGGCGTTTCGTATTGCTGCTTGGCGAAGCCGAGCGTCCCCCACATCTGGTGATTAAACCACACCTTGCCGAAGCCGCGGATTGGGGTGTAGAAGCCGCTGGGCGGCTGCACCACCGGGGTCGGCTCACCCTGGCTCTCGTCCCAGTTTTCGGGGTAGACCTCGAAGGTCTGACCGTGACGGTTGTCGTAGAAGACGTAAATCAGGCTGTGTTTGCTGTCCCAGATCATCGTGCCGTACTGGAAGGCCAGCAGCGTGCCAGTGACCGCCTGCTCGGTGTCAATCGCGCAACCGACCTGCGCCCGTACATCAGGATACTGATTGTAGAGTTTGCCGAAGCCGCGTATCGGAGTTACCGCGCAGGCAGGGGTGGGTGTCAGCGCTGGTATACTGGTCGGGTGAGCGGTCGCGGTGGGCGGCACCGCTGTGGCGGTGGGCGGCGCTGCAATGGGGCGCTCTGATGTGGCAGTGGCTGGGGCGCTCGTCGGGTTGGCGGCCCGCGGCGTATCGCTCGGCTTCGCCAACGGGGCGGTGGTATTGGTGGGATGGGCGGGCGCAGTGGCGATGATTGGTCGCGTCGGGGCAGGGGTGCTAATCGGTCGCGGCGCAGTAGTATCGGTCGGCGCAGCTGGCGGCGCACTCGTATTTGTCGGCTGGGCCTGGGCAATCACCGTGCCGCTGCTTGGCGGCTTGGTTGGCGGTGCTGGGGTAACGCTGGGGTTGCCCTGCATCGTCGAAGCCGTAGGCGTGGCTAGTTCAAGGGTATTGAGCGGCGTGGGTGTGGCGCTGGCCGCCTGCAGCGCAATCGTTGTCTGCGTCGCAGCTGGCCCGGCAACGTCTTGCCCCTTCTTGTTGAACTGGTTGAGTACCAGGGTCAGGCCAATCAGCAGCACGACCAGCGCGGCCAGCAGCGCGCCCAGCTTCAG
>QHBQ01000349.1 GCA_003243865.1 Candidatus Chloroheliales bacterium
AAATTCGGGATGACTCATGTTATCCTATTCGGGAGGGCAACCTTGCTTAACTTGTATATCGAACCGAAGAGCAAAGAAACTGACAGGAAGGGGCGTAAAGGCCGCATCTTCAGGGCCGAGCTGATTGGTTACGTCACCTGCCCTGAGCTATATGATGAACGAGAGGAGCGAGCCTCGGTGCGCCCACTCCACCTCACCCTGGCGGGGCCGGATAGCGAACTCAGCGTCTTCCTCGCTAACTTCGTCAGCCTGGGTCACCCCGCCAAACTCGAGGGCCAGCCGAACAGCTGGGACGACCCCACCATATTCGAGTGCCTCAAGACGCTCAAATACAAGGTAGAAATCCAGAAGAATTGCGGGCGGCCCGGCACAAGCTGCGCACGGGTGTACCTGCCGCAATTCAGCGAGCCGAAGCAGCCGATTGGCGAGGAGAGCGAGGTAAAGTTCACCTGCGTTATCCCCACCTGGTGGGTAGACGAGCGAATGAAGGCCGAGGTGCTGCCCAACCCCACGCTCTGCCAGGCGGTTATCACCCACGCCGCCCGCCTTGGCATCCTGGCCGAGCAGCCAGGCGGAGACAACCCGCTGGGCCTGCCGCTGAAGCTGGGGCGCGATGAGCTATTGCGCCTGGTGCCGGTCGCTTATTACTTCGCCAGGTTCCTCGATCTCAACACCGGCGTGCCATTTCTGCGCGAACCAGCCTACTTCGTACAGGTTTACCTCGCCGCGCTGAAAGCTGGTATCGCCAGCCTGCCGCACACCGAATACAGCCGCTACGCCTATCATCGGGACAGACCTGCAGGCGACGACTGGTTCTTCGCCCGCCGCCGTGACCTGCTCGGCTTTGTCACCGTTGTGGCGCAGGCGATGGGCCTGGAGCAGGCGATTGCCGTAAGCTGCGAGGCGGCCAGACTGGGCGAGTTCCTGACCCAGCAGATCAGCCTCTACTACCAGCTGACCGGCTAGCGGGTACGGGCTATGGCTACCAAAAGCAGTTAGCATGGGAATAGCTGTCCGCCCAGCAGGGATAGCGGGCAAGACTGCGCCAGCGCTCCTGCCGTTATGACAACGGTTAGGCACGGGTAGATACAAGCACCTTAACAACTTAAACAGGAGGTCAGACGATGGCAAGACCGGCAGCAGTTGCACTAGCGGGCTACTTCCCCACGCCCCAGCACCTGGTCGGGGACATGGCCGCGCTGATAGATATGCGCGGGGCATCAGCGGAGCGGCAGAAGCGGCACGGCAGGGTCGCAGTGATTGACCCCTGCGCGGGTGACGGTGCGGCGGTGCTGGAACTCACCCGCCTGCTCGGCGGCGACTTCCATGCCTCCAGCTATCAGGGGGTGGAAGCGTTCGTCTACGCCGCGGAGATGGAGCGCTCGCGGGCCAGCCAGCTTGGGGCAGCGTTCAAACAGCTGCTGCCCTACGGCAAGCGCGAGAACGCCCTGCATAGCGACGCCTTTAACCTGATCTGGGAGACGAGTAGCGCTGCCCCTGGCGCGCATCTCCTCTTCCTCAACCCGCCCTACGACTACGACCGTGAGTACGAGCGGCTGGAACAGCGCTGGCTAGCGCGCTTCACCGCTTCGCTCATCCCCGGCGAGGGCATCCTCATGTTCGTGGTGCCGTACTACGCGCTCAACGCCAGCGCCGAATATATTGCCCGCCATTACGAGCCGCAGAGCCTCTACTGCTACCGCTTCCCCGACGGAGAATGGGAGGCGTACAAACAGGTGGTGCTGCTCGCCCGCCGCCGCCAATCCCCGCTGCCCGAAGGCTGGGTGGACGAAGCGTCCAAAGCCAGGGTGCAGGCCTGGGCAGCCAACCCCGATGGCATTCCGACGCTGCCAAAGGCTGGTACATCTCAGGCAGTGCTGGGCATCAACTGGGCGGAGAACGCGGGGTTCGCAAAGTGGCAGGCGGCCAGCTGTGACCTCAGCGCAGTCACTGCGGCACTGCGCATCGGGCGGCGTAGCGCGAAGAACGGGCAACTGGTTGAGAACAAGGGCTGGGGACTGTCCAGCCTGGCCGAGATGTTCGCCCGACCTATAGAGGTGGTGATGCCGCCGCGAGCGGCGCACCTGGCCAATGCGCTGGCCTGCGACTTCTTCAACGGCGCGGCGGTCGAGCCGAACGACGGCGTGGGCGCGAAGGGGCTGATCAAGGCGCGCTTCATCCCCACCAATGTGACTGTAGATGAGAAGGTGAATGCAAAGGGCAAGGTCAGCAAGCTGATACAGGTGCGCCAGCCGGTGATGAAGATGACCTTCCTCGACCTAACGACTGGCAGACTACACGAGCTGAAGCCGGGTACCACCGCCAGCGGTGAGCGCGACCCGGATAAGATGACCATCGCCGACCTGGTAGAAGGTTACTCGAACAGTCTGCTGCGGGTGATGGACACCATGTGTCCACCGCTGCACGACCCTCGCCGACCTGACCACCTGATCAGGTTGCCGGAGATGCGCCGCCGCCTGTACGAGCCGCAGGCCCACGCCGCTATTGCCGGACTGAAGCTACTGGCCAGGGGCGAGAACTTCATTCTCAACGGTGAGATTGGCAGCGGCAAGAGCATCACCGCGGTCGCCACTGCCTTCGCCCTGGGCCCGCGCCACCACTATACCACCATCCGCCAGTTGCAGGCCCAGCCAGGGCTGGAGGACGCGGCCGGGGTCGGCCAGGTGAAGCTGGCCCTGATCGTCTGCCCGCCGCACCTGCTGCGCGGCTGGCGCGACCAGATCGAGCTAACTCTGCCCGCGGCGCGGGTGGTAGTGCTAAACAGCATCGGCGGCAGGCCGGACGAAGTAGCTGGCAGCTGGCCCGCTAACAGGCTGGAAGAGCTGCGTAACGTCCCAGCTAGAGAGGGTATTGGCGGCGACATCACATTTGCCATCCTCAGCCGTGAGGCCGCCAAGCTCGGCTCACGGATGAACCCCGCTATCGACCAGCGGGGGCGCTGCCCCGACTGCGGTCGGGTGGTCGCCAAAGCTCCGGACACCCTCGCGGCCCGCAGAGCGCGCTGCGAACACCAGGCCAATATCGCATCAACCCCGCTGGCGAAGCTGACCGCCAGGCTTGCCGGACTAGTCGCGGCGGTCGACGCCAATATCACTGAAGTTGGCTACCTTGTCCCCAGCTATCAGCGTCTGGCCGCCGCGCGCGAACAGGTCCGCGCCGACGCGCCCGACGTGAATATCCGCTGGCAACACGCCGCACTGGTCGAATACCGCGCCCATAAGGTCAATCCCCATCTGGGCCACGTCACCGACCTGCTGCCGCTGCCCAGGTTCGTGAGCGAGAAGCTGCTGCTAGCCGCCTGCAATATGGGCGCGTCATACAATCCGCAGGGCATGATCGGCCGCCGCATCACCAACCCCCAGCTTGCTGCGCAGGTGGATCGCTACGGCGGGCTGGTCGAGGTGAAAGCGAGTGATGGCACCAGCCCCGCTGCCACGCCGCTGGGGGCGATCATCACGGAGCTTATCAGGCTGACCATTCCGCCGCTTGAGCAGCGGGTGAACAGCGATCAGCTGGCAATCATGCTGCGCGCCATCGTCGGGCTTTGCGTGGCGATGCCCCGCCGCGACGAGTTTGTGGCCGAGCTTGCCACCCTGCTTTACGAACTTGCTACCCTTGACGAGGCCAGCTACGGTGCGGGGGCAAGCGCCCGCAAAGCGGCCCGCGAACTGGCGCTCACTTTGAGCTTTGGCAGCGAGCTACAAAAGCAGACCGAGGCCGAGCTGCGCAGGCTGGGGCCGAAGGTGAAGCTAACGGGTAGCAGTTCGGAGTGGGATAACTATGATAAGACCATGCGCAGGCTCAGGCGCAAGCATGAGGGAACATCCCAGCCCAGCTACTACGGCTACGGCTATCGCGACCGCGGCGAGATCGACTATACCTACCCCCACATCGAAATCGCCGATGGCATCCTCACCTGGAACGGCTTCAGCGTAGGCGACGGTCATGCCGCCGTCGCGCAGCTTGGCCCGCTGGTGGGAGTATCCAACTTCAGGCCGGGGGAGCCGTGCGACGGCCCGCTCTACCAGGTATCAGCCGAGCCGCGCCGCTATCCGCTGGCTGACTACATCAGTCGCTACCAGCAGCATAACGTGGACCTCCTCATCGTGGACGAAGCCCACGAGTACGCCTCCGAAGGCTCGGCCCAGCGCCAGGCGGTAGGCAGGCTAATCGAGATGGGTAAACCAACTATGATGCTGACCGGCAGCATCATGAAGGGATATGCTGACAGCCTGTTCGCCAACTTCTGGGCGATTGACCGCCGCTTCCGCGAGAAGTATGGATACAAGGACATCCGCCGCTTCATCGAGGACTATGCCTACCTCAAGCTGGAAGTGGATCTCGAGGGTAAGGACGAGGGCGAAGCCAGCTACGGGGCGATGAGCGACCGCCGCTTCGACCGCGAGGATGGTAAGGTCATCGGGCTTGCTCCTGGCGTGATGCCGAACTTCGTGCCGGAGTGGCTTCTGCCCCGCGCGGTGATGATCGACCTGGAGGCGCTGGGCGTCGAACTGCCGGAGCTGAGCCAAATCGCCGTGCCTGTCGTTCCCGCGCCGGAAGACGAGTGGGGTCAGAAGGTGGTGAACTGGGCCAGGAAGCTCGAAGCCGAGGTGCTGGCCACGATCAGGGCCGACCGCTTCCAGCCCGGCCTCGCGGGTAAGCTGATGTACGCGCTGCCGATGTGCGCAACCTACGCCGACCGCGCCACCGCCGACACCGGCCGGGGCAAGCTCGAGGGCGAGGCGAAGTTCGTCATCCGCTACCCCGAAGATGTGGGTGGCGGCCTGGTCGCTGCCGCCGACGTCATCCCTGCTGGCGTACTGGCCCCCAAAGAGAAGGTGATGGTGCAGCTACTGAAGAAAGAGCGAGCGGAGGGCCGCCGCACCATGATCTATATGTGGAACACAAGCGATGATGCCGGGCTGATGAGGCGGCTCGCCGAAATCGTGAAGCGGCGCGCTGGCCTCAAGGTCGCGGTGCTGGAGGCAAAGAAGGTAGACCCAGGCGTGCGTCAGGACTGGATTGACCGCGAGGTGATCGGCAAGGATGTGGACGTGCTTATCGTCAACGCCCGCGCGGTCGAGACCGGCCTCAACAACCTGGTCTACTTCAGTTCCGTCATCTGGTACGAGAACCCGCTCTGCAACGCCATCACCTTCCGCCAGGCTAACGGGAGGATATATCGCAACGGCCAGCAACTGCCGGTGCGTATCTACATCCTGTTCTACCGGGACACCTCTCAGGCGGAGATGATGTCGCTCTGGATGCAGAAGGTATCGGAGAGCCTGAAGACCGACGGTCAGGACTGGCAGGCCGCACTGGAAGCGGCCGGCGCAGGTGGCGCAGATGCGCCTATCCAGCAGCACGCTGCGCTCGGCGAAGCGCTCTATCGCAAGATGAGCGCGCGGGGCAAGGTGAATAGCGAGTACGCCAGCCACCAGACCACCGCTAGCGAAGCCGGTAGCATGAATGGAGCGAAGCAAGCAGAGGTCAAGGTCGAGGATGTGGTGCAGGTGATGGAGCTAAGCGAAGTTATCAGCATCAGCAGCCCGAAGCAGGCAGACACCCCGATCGCGTCACCAGTAGGAGGGGATGCTCAACCGCAAGGCCAGGCCGACGTCCGCCTCATCTTCGGCATCGGCAGCCTGGACCGACCGCGCAGCGGCGGCAGAAAGAAGGAGGAGAACAGTGGACAACTTTCCCTGTTCTGAGCAGAGATCGGGACTGCGGCCACTGCGCCAGGCTGTTACTTACTGCGAAAACGAAAGGAGGTGAGGTAAGTGCAGGACAGCTACAGCGCCGCTCGCGCCTACGTTGGCATCGGCTGGCACATCTTCGCCAAGCGGCCCCGCTCCAAGCGGCCGCTGGCGGGCAGCCACGACTACCTCGATGCGCGACTAGACCCCAGCCCCTGGCGGCGCAACCCCAGGCTAAATATCGCGCTGGCGTGCGGCCCCAGCAATATCCTGGTGCTGGACATTGACGATGGTAGTCTAGAACAGGTTGCCAGCATTCTCGGTGAAGCGGCGTTGGCAACCCCACAGCAACGTAGCGGCGGCGGGCGCTGGCACCTGTTTTACCGTGCGCCTGACCCTGGCACCATCGGCATGGAGATACGTAAGCATGGCAATCTGCCGGATCTGCCAGGCTGCGAGGTGCTGGGGACGACCGCCAACGTGATGCTCTGCCCCAGCATCCATCCCAGCGGCAGGATGTACCGTTGGAACATCGGCCATAACCCCTGGCGCATCAAGCTGCGCCCGACGCCTGAGCCGCTAATCGAGATGCTCAAGGCGAAGCAGCAAGCCGCTGCAGTGCTGTACGCCCCCAGGTTCCCCAGCTATCCCAACTATCACCGCCCCCGCTACGGCGAGAAGATGCTGGAGGGATGCATCGAAGAACTGGCGCGCACCATCGAAAAGCGCAATACCAGGCTGTATCTAGTCAGCTTGAGACTGGGCCGCGCAATCGCGGGTGGGTTGCTCGACGAACGCAAGGTACGCCTTGAGCTGGAAGAGGCTGCCTGCGGCATTGGGCTGGAAGCGGGCGAGATAAAGCACACCATCAACAGCGGGCTGAAGGCGGGAGCCGCTCGCCCGCTGTGGTAGAGAAAAGGAACGAGTAGTGATGCATAGAGTGAAGTACCCCATGCGTAAACGCAGGGGCTTCTACACTTCCAACCGAAGTTGGTCATGTTGGCCTCTTCCAGGCCGAGGGTGCTTCGACTCACCCAGTTAGCATTGGTTAGCTGCACCGGGTATAGAGCCAGCACATCTACATGGTACGTTAGTGCTTTTACCTGGCGGAACGATTTACGCCAGAACGCCCAAACACTATTAGCTTGTAAAGGTGCATGGGTCTATTAAAGCAAGATACGTGCCTGTAACGCGACTTTTGAACGTAACTTTCAACCAACCTACAAGAGTGGCGGCTGTATCCCCATACCTGAAGGCAGGGGTCTTAGCCGCTTTGAAATCCGATAACCAGGATTGCCCGGCTGCCAAGATGCAAGTTCAGCGCGGAGCAGTTGTTCGCCCTGCTCGAGAAGCGCAGGTACAACAACTGCCCGCAGCACCAGGGGGCGATGAAGCAGTTGGCGCAGTTGGCGGTGAGATACCACTGGGTAAACGGCGTAAGCGAGTGTAGCGAAGTGGTGACGCGGCGCAGCGGCACCTGCTGTGTCGA